>MFGW01000036.1:37903-39542 GCA_001780385.1 Candidatus Fischerbacteria bacterium RBG_13_37_8
GACATCATGCAAAATTTGATCGAAGCCTCTTTGCAGGAAAGTGGAATAAATGGCCACGACGGGTCGAAATCCCTCGGTTGCCATGCCGGCAGCAAAAGTGACAGCATGTTGTTCAGCAATGCCTACATCATAGAAACGATCGGGAAAACGTTTCTCAAATCGTTCAAGTCCGGTTCCGTGTGTCATTCCTGCAGTAATTGCAATAATCCGTTTTTCTTTTTCAGCGATTTTGCTAAGTGTATCTCCAAATACAGAAGTATATGCCGGAGCTTTGGGTGTTGTTGTTTCAATTTCAGGTTTATTCAAAGAAGGTCCAATGCCGTGATATTGAATTGGATCTTGTTCAGCAGGACGGTATCCTTTTCCTTTTTTTGTAACAACATGAAACATGATTGGACCCGGGATGGTTAACAAAGTGCGTAAATTTTTCACCAGCACTTCGATGTTGTGCCCCGAAACGGGTCCAATATAGAGGAAACCCAATTCCTGGAATAGCATGCCCGGCATGAAGAGACCTTTCACGAATCCTTCGGATTTTCGCAGTATTTCTCTCACAGAGCGGCCAACCCCTGGTATTTTTTCTACTGCTGATTTCAATTGAAGCCTGAAGCGGTTGAATGCTTGTCCCGAGATGATTCGCGTGAGGTATGCGGCCATGGCGCCTACGTTTCTGTCAATTGACATGCCATTATCATTCAGTATGACAATGAGGTCTTCCTTGAGATGCCCGACATGGTTCAATCCTTCAAATGCCATGCCTGACATTAATGCACCATCTCCAATTACGGCAATCACACGATTTTTCTGTCCCTTCAGACGGCATGCTTTTGCGATTCCAAGTGCAGCGGAAATCGATGTACTGCTATGTCCTGTTCCAAATGTATCATACTCACTTTCCTCCCGTTTAGGGAAACCACAGATTCCTCCATAGGTTCGAAGCGTGGAAAATGCATCTCTTCTGCCAGTAAGGATTTTGTGCGCGTATGTCTGATGACCGACATCCCAGATTATTTTATCATGCGGTGCATTGAAGACATAATGCAATGCTACGGTTAATTCTATAACTCCCAGGTTCGAAGCAAGGTGCCCGCCATTTGCCAGTACTGTGTCTATAATAACCTGCCTTAACTCATCTGAAAGAATCTCTAATTCTTTAATACGCAGTTTTTTGAGATCGGCAGGCGTATTTATTTGTTCAAGTATAGTAGGGGCGCGCTTAGATTCGCGTCCATTATTTGCTTTATCTTTTGCCTTGCTGCCGTTATTAGCGACGAGCAGCTTTTTATTATCATAGGTTCTATCCATTGTTTTCATGCCTCCTTCGGCTGCGTTTGTTCCCGGTAAGTCTTTGCTTGAACTGGCATCTGTACGCGCTTTCTGTCGGGGTACGAGAGTATTTTCGCACATCTGGAGATAAAGGGCATTAAACCAAGTTTCCCCAAAAGGGATATTAGCTTACCAAATTTACGGTAAAACAAGTTAAAAAGCAAGTATGGCGTCCGCAGCTCTTTTATATCAGGAAGCCTTTTCATAACATGCCGGAATGAATAAAATTCTGAATACATCCAGTAATATCCATCCTGCAATTCATCCGGAGTCATACGTTTGGGATGAAATACGACATGCGAGGTGTTGTAAT
>MFGW01000036.1:39661-43874 GCA_001780385.1 Candidatus Fischerbacteria bacterium RBG_13_37_8
GGAAGCCATGAGATCCAATATATCATCATGTTTACCGATATCAGTAGAAACAGCAGTGTGCCATGTCAGACCTTTTGGCATGCATGAGCGGAGAAAATGACGTGCTTTATCCGGATTTCCAATAAAATTATCATCAATGAACATAATCTGCCGCGAACCTGTTGATTCAATTTCATTGATAATATGTTCGAACGGTTTCATACGATGACCTCGCGTAATATTCGAGCTGCTATTATAGCAGAAATCGCAGTGCCATGGACAGCCTCTTCCGGCGCATAGAGTAGAGGTGTAAAGGTAATTTTTGCCGCTGATCAATTCCCAGCGCGGGATGGGAGAGAGAGCGAGGTCAATAGTACCGGTGTTTTTGTAGATAGGTTTCAGATTTGCATTTTGCGCATCATTCAGAATAGTTTGCCAAAGTGTTTCAGCTTCGCCAACAACAACTGAATCTGCATGCGGGAGATTTTCTTCCGGGCATGCCGTGGGATGAATACCTCCTAAAATAACAGGGATTCCGCGGCGACGATATGAGCTGGAAATTTCATAGGAACGGCATGCTGTATCAGCTTTGACGGTTATCCCAACGAGGTCTGGTGAATCATTGCAATGCAGGCGTTCGATATTTTCATCCTCTATGACGACAATATGCTCTCGAGGTGTCAAAGCCGCGAGGACGAGCAACGCCAGGGGTGGAGCCATGTGACGCTTAAAAGCTGAATCCAGGGAACGTAACGTTACTTTGGGGGAAATAAGTTTGATATACATGATAAAAACCTCCTAGTTAATAAGGTGTATGGGCAGACGCAAGGGTCTGCCCTTTTGTTCTGTGTCGCAAAGTACTTTGAATTATAAAGTAAATGGGTAAAAAAAAGCATGGAACACCTCCTACCACTTGTTCAGTAAAAGTCGGAATATCAAATCTATTATTAGAAGCTTCCACGAACATTGAACCTTGAACATTGAACTTTGAACAATATTACCTGTCATTATTCCTGCATCTCCTCGGCACGCTCTACAATCGTGCGCAGCATCTCAAGATGCCGCTGATAGGCTAACCGTCCTTTTTTCGTGAGCCTGAGCACTGTATGAGGACGTCTCCCCTGAAATGATTTCTCAATTTCAATGTAACCAGCATCTTCGAGTTTGCGGGAATGCCCACTCAAGTTGCCGTCAGTCAATGATAATGTGGATTTGAGTTCATTGAAACTCATTTCCGGCACAAGTGCAAGCGTTGCTATAATCAATAAACGAACTCGTTCATGAATTACAGGATCAATATCATCTGGTATTATCATGTGAATCGTTCCTTTTATTTCTTTTTTTGGCTCTATGCATAACAATCGCACCAAATATAATGTGCAGCATACCAAATGTCAGGGCAACTAAAATCACGCCGTAGTAGTCGAGGTACATGATGCTGACTGCTCCTAAAATAATAAATGCCAAGCCGAGTAAGCGGGGCAGCCTTACAGAAAATAATCCTGCGGCATAAATGCCTGTTCCATAACACATCATCCAAACTGGTGCAATATACCTTATGCTGTGGGGTGCGATTGAACTGGTGATGTCTAAAAGTAATTTCAGTGTAATAATTGCGGCTATAAACAGACTTGGCGTGAGGGAATATGCGGAAAGTTTTCCCGGTCTGCTTAAAGGATTGATGCCATGTTTTTTCGCATCATGTGTAGTCAGAATTATTTCCTGGACAATAGCTATAATTCCAATACATGCCCATGTAATAATAAACATAAGTTGCTTCGAGGCTGTCACGTTAATCAATGCACCAAAATCCACTGAACCGATAAGCTGGTAGCTTATAATGCAACCGAAAAGAGCAAGGATACCGCCAATAATAGCTGCCAGACCTGGTAATTGAGTATAGAGGGTAGTACGTTCGGCGATTCTTTGAATGTCTTTAATTCTTTCTAAAGCTTCATCTTGTTTCATAATAGTTCACTCCGTGGGCGAATTTACTATATATCGTAAAGTACTTTACCATACAGTGAATACCCTTGTCAAGTACCTGTAAATAAAATTTGAGCTACAGAAATAGGGACTGGGGACTAGGGAATAGGGACTAGGGACTGGGGACTGGGGAATAGGGACTAGGGAATAGGGATTGGGGACTGGGGACCCATAAAGTACTTTCTATTCATTACCCCGCACTATCCAGAATGAAAAATATTGAAAAAATATTTTCGCAAGAATATAATTGGTTTTTCTAAAAAGTCCATATTTCAGTCATTTAGTTTTCTCCCTTTTCTGGATTATGCTAAGATAGTTATTTACAGGTCCCCAGTCCCCAATCCCCAGTCCCCAGTCCCTATTCCCTTACTTGTATTATTGGCTCTGATATATTATTATTGAGCACAATTTCTTATGGAGGAATAAGTTTGCCAGACACTACCAAATCAATAACAAAATCACATGAAAAATCTTCCTCTTCACGAACTGTAGTGGTTCTTATTTCAAAAAATACGTTTGGTTCGGGTCCAGAGGAACTTGGTCAACTCTTGCTGCGCAATTTCATAAAAAATATCAAGGAAGCGTCTCCGGTTCCGGTGGCACTTATTTTTGTAAATACCGGTGTTCATCTTACTACAACGACCTCACCTCTTATTGATGACTTAAAAGAAATGGAAGTGAAGGGATCGTGGGTACTTTCTTGCGGAACTTGTCTTGATTACTTTAAGGTAAAGGAAAAACTACTTGCAGGAAAACCGAGCAACATGACTGAAATTGTTTCCTTGCTTTTAACAGCAGACCATATTGTTGCTCCTTAAATTATGGAGTTGATTGCTAATGACTACATCCAAAAAGATTATTTATTTAGACCAGGCAGCAACATCATTCCCAAAAGCGTCGCCAGTCATGGAGGCAGTTTCTAATTTTTTATTAAATATTGGTGCTAATCCGGGTCGTTCTGCGCATTCCTTGTCAATTAAGGCTGCGCATATTCTTTACGAAGCACGTCGCAGTATTGCTGAATTTATTGGCGCCAGCGATTCCAGAAACGTGATTTTTATGCAAAATGCTACCATGGCATTGAATCTTGCCCTGCTTGGCTTTCTGAAAGTAAATGATGAAGTGGTAATAACATCGATGGAACATAATTCTGTTATGCGTCCCCTTCGATCATTGGAACAGGAGCGCCATATCGTTATAAAACGTGTCAGAGCAAATGCACAGGGATATGTTTCCCCGGATGAAGTAGCCAACACAGTCAGCAAAAAAACGCGTCTTGTTGTGGTGAATCATGTATCGAATGTTACGGGAACCATTCAGCCTCTTACACAGATTCGCGATGCTGCCGGTTATATTCCCCTGCTGGTTGATGCAGCACAAAGCGCCGGACATATTCCCCTTAATGTTGAACAAGACGGAATTGATATGCTGGCATTTTCCGGTCATAAGGGGCTCCTGGGCCCGCCGGGTACAGGGGTACTCTATGTTCGACCGGGTTTCGAAATAGAACCGCTGATTACTGGTGGTACCGGTTCCGGTTCAGAATCCATCGAACAACCGGATTTTATGCCGGATCGTTTTGAAAGTGGCACGCAAAACAGTTGCGGCATTGCAGGACTCGGCGCTGCTGTGCGTTGGCTCATGGAACAAGGTATTGATTCTATTCGCAAAACCGAGCATCGCTATGCTGTGCAATTATATGAAGGATTAAGCGTAATAAAAGGACTTACCCTGTACGGACCAGAACTCACTGACGATCGTCTCCCCATATTCGCATTTACCATTAAAGAAATACCTATTCATGAAATTGCTCTAAGGCTTGACCGTGATTTCGGCATCATGGTACGTGTCGGATTGCAATGTGCACCCGAAGCTCATCGCACCATTGGTACATTTCCTACAGGGACGGTTCGACTCTCAGCAGGACATTTAAATACCGCAGAGGAAATTGATTATGCTATCAAGGCTATCCGGAATGTAGCATCAGGAAAATAATTATGTCGGTAAAACAGTGTATAATACTATGTAATTGCATTCATGATATTATTGAGCTGGAGAGTAAATTAAAAGCTGCTGGCATTTTATGTGATTTAATTCCAACGCCGCGACATCTCAGTGCTGATTGCGGCATGTCCGTGATCATACGAGCATCCGATCAGAACCGTGCTGCATCCATCATTACCAGCATGGGGGATAAGTGTAAAATAGTGAACAGTGGGCAGTGAGCAGAGGATTTTGTGTCCGTTGA
>MFGW01000036.1:43915-49671 GCA_001780385.1 Candidatus Fischerbacteria bacterium RBG_13_37_8
CGATTCTTTTTGAAAGATATCATGTGAAACTTTACAATTTTTTCTGGAGAATGGCTTCGGATAAAAATACCAGTGAAGATTTAGTGCAGGAAGTATTTTTGCGAATTCTCAAATATCGCCAGACTTACACGGAAGGCAGTAAATTTACAACATGGATGTACCAGGTAGCACGAAATGCACATGTTGATCATTTAAAGAAAGAAAAGGATGAAAGCTATTATCATGAACGTCAAGTAGATATTCCCGATGATAGATTTGAGCCCATCAATGCACTGGTGTTGCAGGAAAATATTGATCTTTTAGGCAAAGCGCTTGCCATGCTGCCGTTGAGAAAAAGAGAAATTCTGGTTCTAAGCCGTTTCCATGATATGAAATACAGTGAGATTGCTGATCTTATGCAATGTACAATTGGTCAGGTAAAGGTAACGTTGCACCGTTCTTTGAAGGAATTGCAAAAAATTTTCACAGATTTAAAAGGAGGGATTCCCTCATGAAATGTCAGGATATAAGAGAAAAGTTTCCCGATATACTTATTGGAGAAATAGAACAGCAGATGATGAAAACTATTCAGGAGCACATAGCGGATTGTGTTGGTTGTCGCGAGGAACTGGAGAATTTGAGTTTGCTTTGGGCGAAGCTGGAAGTGATACCTGAGGAGCAACCCGGACCTGGTGTACGGGAAGGTTTTTATGCGATGCTTGAATCGCAAAAACGTGAGACAGAGGATCGTGTGCAAACAAAGCAATCAATGTCATGGATAAAGCGCTTGATGCATAATATTTTAATTCCGCAGACGGTATTTCAGAATCCGGTTGTGTATGCGCTGCTTATTCTCGGTTTTGTCGGAGGTTATATCGTACATTCATTCAGCAACAGCAGTGGTGAATTTGCTGCATTACAGCAGGAGGTTCAGCAGACACGCCAGCTTGTAGCATTATCTTTACTCAAGCAGCCTTCTGCCAGTGATCGTATTATGGGAGCTGCATGGAGCAGGAAGGTGGAGGAACCTGATCAAGAGACATTGAAAGTGCTGATTGATATATTGAATAATGATACAAGTTCAAATGTACGTTTATCTGCATTAGATTCGTTAACACGGTTTTATGATTATCCTTATGTACGTGAGCAGTTAATCAGATCATTAATGGAGCAATCTTCTCCGATAGTGCAAATAGCGCTCATTGATCTAATGGGCGAGATGCGAGATGATCATGCGCTTCCTGTATTGAACCAGTTAGTCATGAAAGAAGGTACTAATGAACAGGTGAAGACACAGGCGAAAAATTGTATTCAGAAACTAAGCAGCAAAACAAAGATATAGGATGCAGGAGCATATAATGTATAGAAGTACAATACAAACGAATTCTTTGCGAGTTCTGCGCAGCGGAACGAAGCAATCCAGAAGGGTGCGTCATTGTGAGTTTGCCGGAGGCAAACGTAACAATCCTGAAAGGACTATAAGAAGCATTGTCAGGTACGGATTATTACGTCCCGCTGGCGCGGGACTCATAATGACAAAGAGTCATGGATTGCCACGCACACCTTCGGTGCGCTCGCAAAAATCATTTTAGGAGGAAAACAATGAACAAAAGAACACAATTTTTGCTTACCATACTATTGGTAGTGTTTGCCGGGATAGTATTCGCACAGGAGGATGCGAGCGCAGATCGCACCGTGATAGCCTTCAGTGACCCGATGAAACCGGGATTAATAGAAGCCCGGGTATTGAACGGGAAGATAACAGTACAAGGATATGAAGGTAAAGAAGTAATTGTTGAAGCTCAATCATCAGGTAAGGTTCTTAGGCATGGAGAAAAAGATCTTGAGCATCAGCAAAGAGAGCTTGAACATGAAGGAGGAGAGCATGAAAGCAATGAGAAAACGAAACGATCCACTGAAGGTATGCGTAAACTGCAAAGCTCAGGCACCGGCCTTAAGGTATATGAAAAGAATAATGTCATAGAGATTGTGACTCATACTCCAACAACGGTAGATATAAATATAAAAGTCCCCTATTCAACATCACTGCATCTGAAAAGTGAATTAAATGGTGGGATCGTTGTTGAAAAAGTGAGAGGAGAAATTGAAGCGAAAAGCTTGAATGGTTACATTAAGCTTAATGGAGTAACGGGTAGTGTAGTAGCAGAGACCTTAAATGGTGCTATCGAAGCATTTTTTGATAAAGTGGATTCCAAGAAACCTTATGCATTCACTTCTCTCAATGGTGACATTGATGTAACATTTCCAGCAGATGTTAAGGCAAATGTGCAGTTAAAATCACAAATGGGAGATATTTATACTGATTTCAATATTACATTGAGCCGCAGGAATGAGAAAAAGGTGGAGGATCGCAGAGGGGAAGGTGGGGAATTAGAAATTAAAATTGGAGAAGCAATGTTTGGGCAGATCAATGGCGGTGGTATAGAGATGATTTTTGAGAATTTCAACGGTGATATTTTCATTCGCAAGCACAAATAAAATTCCTTCCAAATTGTATTACCATAATAAATCAAGCAGGAGCGATCCACGGATTGCTCCTGCTTTTGCATAATAAGAGCGGGGGGAGTATTTAGAAATCAAGCAAAAAATTTTCTTGTTGCCAGTGAAGGCGATAGTGCTTTGGTGAATATTCTAAAATCTCGTACTGTGATAATGACATTCAAAACAATTATCTTTTTTATTTCCCATAGAATTAGTATGGCAGGTATTGCACCAGCAATATCCATTTATTGTTATTGTACGTACGCTGTTGTTGGTCATAGAATAGCCAGTACCACAATCTGATGGTACAGGTGTGGTTCCATCCTTACTCATAACAATTTGTTTCAGTCCGAAGTAATTATTGTTAACAGTATGATTAATTTCGTGACAGGCGTTGCATGGAAGTGTATCATTTGTGGCCCATCCATATCCAGGTTTAATAGACGCGTTACCAGTAGCTGTACCCATTGCATCGGTACCATAGGATCCCCCGGCTGTATGAGAATCGAGAATATTCATAAGTTGTGTAGAGGGAGGGGTAATTTCAGGAGGAAAGGAACCATCATGGCAATCCAGGCACCATTCGCTCATCCAATCAGAGCCGGTCCAGGAATTGCCCGGAGCAGGGAAACGTCCATCGGTCGGATCAGGATCAGATATCAAATAGGAACCTGGTGGGCTAGATGAAGAAGCCAAATGAGGATCATGACAGTTAGAACAGCCAATGATTGCCCCGCTTTGTGTTTGATCTGATGCATTCACATCATGGTGATTGTTCAGATTAAGATTATTCCAATTCCCGACTGCGAGTATTACCCAATTAGGATTTTCAAAAGTACTTTTTATATTAGTTGAGGCAGGATTACCGTCGTGACAGGTATAACATAGATTAGCGCCTGTATCAACTTTTAAATTAGTGTATTTCCCGCCGCTTCCGTTAGGCCAGCCGTGGGGCCAATGACAATTGTAGCAACTTCCCTGAAAGGAGGAAGGCAATGGTCGGTTGTATGAGCCTCCGGATCTGCCCGGGGGCCACAATTCAGTACTTGTAGGATCAGTATGTGCATACGTTGAACCGTATTGTCCGCCGGGCCATATTACATTAGCGCTTGTAAAATGACTGCCGGTAGCAGGAAATTTATGGCACTGGGTGCAGAGACTTTCTTTAGTTTGATGTAGCAAAAATCCGTCTCCTGTACCAGAAATATTTTTGATGATGTATGGATCAGTTGCGACGACACTATCAGGAAGCACATCGGTCCAGCATATAGTTTTTGTTGTTCCATTAGTGGAAGTTATGGTACGTCTCTTTCTCCAGTTGTATCGGTCAGGATTGGTTGTTATTCCTATTTGCAGTTCCCATCCATTATATTGATTGTCAACCCAGGTTGCATCATTATCAGTCAGGCATGTAGTTGTTCCACTTTCAGCTATTCCACGACGTTCCATATTGCTGTAAGTATAATGCATTCCGTGACAGGTTAAACAATCAGCTTTATTGTTTATCAATTCCAGGTGTGGCGGAGTTTGGTAATTAGGATTGACAGGAATAGCTTTTTTTACGGGATGCGAGGTATATGGCGAAACGGTTTGTTCACGTGCAGCATGACATTGCGCACAAATTTGATCCTTTCCTTTTCTCAAGAAAGGAAATGCAATTGAATGATTATGAGAATCATGACAGACACTGCAAGCAACACATCCCGGAGGGACACATGCAGGATTCCCATTAATGATTTCAAGCTCTAAAAAGAGTGCCATATTAGGATCCAGTGGTGCAGTGGCATCATAGCCTGATTGAACTGCCTGTCTTTCAAATCCATGACTGGTCCCGGATGTGCCAGGCAACGATTGATTACCGTATGCAAAAGGAAAATGCGATGCCCATTTCCCTGTATCATGACAATATACGCACATATTTACATTGCCACCCACTAGTGTTAATCTTCCGCCGGGCGCATTCTTAACCCGGTGACAATTTGTGCATTGAATGCCATTCGCTGGAGGTGTCCATTCAAAATTATGAGGATAATCAGTTGACCATGTGATTGAAGACATATATACCATTATTACAGGTACCAGCAACCAATAAATTGTTATTCTATTACTCTTTGTCCCTGTCATGGTTACTTCTCCTCACAATTCACTATTGTTAATTGGTGCGAATCTTTTACATCACGATTTTGTATCTCCTGAGCTATTTGTTCTATTTCTTCCAGTACAGAATTGCATCTCCAATTATCTCCATTGATTGCTTTTACCGTTATCCTGTCATTTCCCCTGTCTGCAATAACTGCACAAATTCCAATGAGCGCCACCGAAGAAGGATTGCGCCAACCATCTGGCTCCATGCCATATTTTCCTATGCGCCATTGATACAAACCCGATGCAAGATCAAAAGCATAGATATTTGCTAAATGCGCATCCAATACCAGTAATGATGCATTATCCAATATTTCAATACCTGCCGGTAATTCCAGTCTGTTTTTGCCAAAATCTTTTTGAAAAACAACAGTGTTGAGATCTGTGTAATATTCATGTATCACGGGACGATTGGTATCGAATGAGCCAGCCTGTTTTAAATTCGATACGTACAAGTAAGCATAATCTTCTATAGTAGTTTGACCTGATCTGTGTAATTTTCTTACACCAGAGTTTTTGGCAATATCATTTGGCTTGTCAGCAACAGGTGTTACAGGAACAAGCTTCATTGCAGAGGGATAAATTAATCCCTGCAAAAGTACAGCTGGGTTAAAGTTATTGTCCCAGACGGTTACCGTTCCCTTGCCGCTGTCAAGCAGAATGAGTTTGCCGTTCATAAATTCAAAATCGACCGGCTGGTCTATATAGGTATTGGAATTGATGCATGTATAGGAGTATCCTTGCTGATCTTCATATATTTTTATAATAGCATTTCGCGATTCATCTCCAATCCATAAATTTCCACTATCATCAATAGCGACACCCAAAGGTCCTTGCGTACTGATTTCAACAAGTGAATCTTTAATCCACCAGAATACTTTTCCCAGCTCTGGTTGAGATATCGCCATGCTTAGTTTATAGAAACCGTCATTCATGATTATCCTGGCAGCAATGGAGGAAGGAGTTTGAAATTCAAGATCTGATCCCTGCGTGAAAAGAGGAATTAAAGCGGCAAGATAAATACAAAAAATACTGGTAATGAATATTCTGCATTTCATACTTTACTCCATCAAACTTTGTGCTTGCCTGAGCACATTATATTATAATAAATTAAAATAACAATAATTGCAAAC
>MFGW01000036.1:49772-50685 GCA_001780385.1 Candidatus Fischerbacteria bacterium RBG_13_37_8
GATAATCAAATACTACCGAAACTGATAATAGTTATACTCTTCATTTTTATAGCATTAGCGGGTATTTTTGAAAATGCAGATTATGATTCCTGGTATCATTTAAAGTCAGGGCAGCTCATTGTCAAAAACAAAGGATTTCCTGACCATGATCCATTTATTTATCCTGTCGAGAAACAACCTTTCACAAAAGATTATTGGTTCTTTCAAATCATGCTATATGTGCTTTATATATTATCAGGGTATAATTGTTTTACCATTTTGCAACTTGTATCATTTTGTCTGACCATGTTCTTCATGTACCTGCTCATGAGATTAAAATCTTCCTCTCTATTAATAGTGATTCCAGTTATGTTAGTGGTACTGGTGGAAGCACGCGGAAGGTTTTTTGCCCGTCCGGAATTATTTGGAATGTTATTTTTTGTTCTTTATCTGTATCTCATTAATCTCTATCTTATTAAAAAAAATAACTACCTTTACCTTATACTTGTATTTCAACTGCTATGGGTAAATTCTCATATCAGCTATATATTTGGATTAGCATTGCTATTCATGTATATTGTTGGCGGCATCACAAATCATATTTTTGCATGCCGGAAAATGCCAGGTGTTAAGATAATCAATCGGGAAATAGCAAACCTGTCATTTACCTTTCTTGGTTCAATTGCTGTTTCATTCATGAATCCTAATTTTTATAAGATTATCACACAGCCGATCACATTCTATCTTCATACCAGGAATGAGCTTTTATTGCAGGTAATACAGGAGTTGCAGGGTTTTGAATTAAAACGGGACATACTTTCATTTTTTGCATTTATTTTTATTGCTTCGGTATCGAGTTTTATTCCTAAAATAAGACAGCTAAATTTTTCCGAACTTTTCATTTTTGCTTTTTTTGGCTATTTGTCATTAATGG
>MFGW01000036.1:50732-53587 GCA_001780385.1 Candidatus Fischerbacteria bacterium RBG_13_37_8
CTGGTTGATTATATACAGGTACATGGCATCAATGGAAAAATGCTTAATCCACTCCATTACGGAGGTTACCTGGAGTGGAGATTATATCCTGAACAGAAGGTGTTCATAGATGGCAGATTGCTGGGCAATAGCAATTTCAGAAACAACTTTTTACTTTTGCATTATTATGAAAATAAATGGAAAGAGACGAAGAAAATATATAATTTCGATTATATTATTGCTGATTATCCTTCCAGGGATGACAATGATTGCCTCCCCAATTTTATAGCGAGAGATGAAGATCATAAAATAGTATATTTTGACGACAGGAACATTCTTTTTATACGAAAAAACTTCCCCTTGCTGGCATTCCGCTATATCTCACCTTTTGATGATGTTATGCAAAAACTGGCACCGCTGTTCTATTCAAATCCAGAAGTCAGACAAATTGCTAAAAATGAGCTTTTAGCATTGCTCTCCTTTAATTCAGAAATCTCAAAAGCCCATCATTACCTCGGCAATATATACTTCATCGAAAAAAATTATGAGCAAGCATTCAATCAATATTCCGAGGCATTGAAAATTAATCCAATGATTTCAAGCCTGCATCATAACATTGGATTAATCCATTATAAAAATACCGCCTATAATGCTGCGATAACTGAATTTCTTGAAGAATTAAAAATGTTCCCCGATACCCTGCAAACAAGAATTGCACTTGCACGCGCTTATCTAAAAATTAATGATTACCGAAATGCTGAAAAACAATGCATGATAGTTTTGCAAAAAGACCCTCATCATTCAATAGCACTCGAATTGCTCTCTTCCCTCAAGAGTAAAAAATAATATTGAATTAGAGCCATGAAAGATTAAAAGCCCTGTTAATTCTGAAATAATATCCCTTATTCCCAAATGCAGAAATGTTGGATTGTTCATTCTTGACATATCTGTATCCTGCTGAAAAGGTGATTCGTGCATAATAAAAATTTGCTGCTACATCAAAGCCATAATTGGTTCCTTGAAAAGGTTTTGATTTGCCATAAAATATTGTATCGCTGATATTAAGATATTTATTAATATTGAAATAACTGCCATGATAAATATGCAATGCCTCGGTAACATATTCAGGATTATCATAAATATAATAATTTATGCCGCTAAAAAACATGTAGTGCCTGTTAAAGCGGATGTTGATCTGATTATAGGAATTAAATTGTCTGGGAGCGATATTTCTTAATATGAAATATGTTTTTGATTGAAGATAATTATTCATGGAGAAGTAGGTGATATATCTGTTGAGAACTCCCTGCAAATACAGTTTTGCTATTGAACCGTTGTATGCTGAATTTCCGGGTGAAAATTGCTTTGAATAAGCGACTGAAAAATTTAGCTTATTGTTTAATCTGGTATTCACACCTATTCCTGCAGTATTAATGAGGACATTGTCACCGGGGAAAATAGAACCGATGCTGGCAGAATATTCGAAAAGGAGATCCGTTCTGTTGGAAAGTGCATAATTTAAAGTAATGCCGGCTCCGAAGGTTGAATAATTAGGTGATTCTGCAAGTGAAAGTGTTGATTGATATCTTGAGGCATAAATAAAAGCATTTCCTTTTAATTTATTATTGAAGGTTAAATCTGAATTCAGGTTGTAATAAAATGCTTTCAGATTATATTGTGAATTATCGGTATTATTTTCTCGCAAGGTAACATATAAATTTGAAGTAATATAGCTAAAGATACCATTACGGCTTGTATTGGTCCTCCATTCGGTGTCGAGGTATTTATTCTGATATTGTGAAAAGTCGCTTAAATTATAGGCAATGGATACGGATGATTTTGTGTTACTGAACAGAGGGAATCCTGAAGAAAACCTTGCAAAATAAATATTATCATCTCCGCTGGTCAGATAGTTTATTTGAGAATAAATCTGCATGGAACGAAATTCATTATAAGAATTTACGAAAAAATGATGCCTTTTTTCAGCCGCAGGAGTAAAAATGCCGAGGAGATTCCTTGCCAATGAATAATAATTACTGGCGTAAGAAAGATTCCTGTCATAATAATTATAACCTGCCCATAACTGAGATTTCCCTTTTTCAACTATCTTGAGCCTCCCGCCCTGTATGATATCAATGTTCTTGAATTTGTGATTCCAGAGAATACCTATTGAATTGTCTTTAGGTGTAAAATTTGAATTTGTATAGCTTGCAGAATATTTAGTTACATAAAATGAAAATTCATCTTTACGGCTGAGAATATATTTCCCCCGAATGATGAGATTTTCTGATTGATTTTCATATTTGCCAAAACGATCTCCCTTGTAATCACCCTTGTTTCTTGCATAGTAAAAATAGAGAGGAAATCTTGTTTTTCTAAACATTAAAGACCATACATTAAAACCATTGATAAAATATTTATCAGAAGTAAATAAACTGCCTTTATTATTCGCATTGGTAAGGTCAAGTCCTATTTTGAATACACCGAGTTGATTGGTATAAACTGGTCCTTCAACAAATAAGCTCAAACCTGACCGTGATGATTTCATCTGGTTGGAATAACTGTTGGAAAAATAATCATCCACCCGGTGCTGGTAAGTGATATTACCGCCTATGCTGAAGATATTGTCGTAGAGGTAGGAATTTTCGCAATAACACATTGAGGGCTCAATGATAAGAATGGTTAAGATAATGATTAAGGGATGGATGTTAGAAAAACGAGACACAAACAATTTCATTATTCACGGCTGATAAATAAAAAAAACAAGATGAGAGGACAATACTATCATCCCCTCATCTTGCAGTCGGAAAAGATTCAATAATTTACTTGTTATGGCATGTACTGCAAAGTACACTATTGGCGTTGCTGATTTTCAG
>MFGW01000037.1:0-1974 GCA_001780385.1 Candidatus Fischerbacteria bacterium RBG_13_37_8
CTCCCTCTTTTGGCCTTGATCGTATTACCCTGTCAGCATCTTGGAGATTATTTCCTTATGGCAAAATTTCAGATTTGCTAAGTATTCTTTAAAATAGCTTAGTAAAAAACGCCCAGGCACCCCAGACTTTTTTCTTGTTGGATCTCTTCAAGCAAGCATGGATTGATGCTCCATTTGCCTGCAATTTGCATTACTAATTCTTCATCTGGAAATGCATCATCATTCGACCAATCATCATTTTCTAATGTTTCAGTAATAAAACTAAAGCCAAGCTCTTTTTCATACCGCAGAAAGAATTTCTCAGGATAATTAAAAACTTAATGCCTTTGCTCCGGCCAAAGATATTTGAAATTTCAAATATCTTTGGTAAGATTTATTTCAGCAAAAATTCTTTCACAAATAACACCGTGGCATAGAATTCGAAATCCTGGTTTTGTTTTTTTGCAAAGCCGTGTCCTTCATCTTTTGCCACGAGGTACCAGGCAGGTGTTTTGATCTTCTTTAATGTTGTCAACATTTGTTCTGCTTCACTCAATGGGACTCGTGGATCATTCGCACCCTGTATTATGAAGAGCGGTTTTTTTATCTTTTCTGCATTGTTGATCGGCGCGATTTTGAGCAAATATTCTCTCATTTTGGGATCGCGTTCATCACCATATTCCACGCGTCGCAAATCCTGCCGGTAGGGTGAAGTATTTTCAAGAAACGTCACCAGGTTAGATATTCCTACAACTGAAACTGTGCAGCGGATTTTATCACTGTAGCGTGTAGCAATTGCGAGTGCCATGTGACCACCGTAGCTTCCGCCTGTTATCATGATGCGCTCAGCATCTAGTTCCGGTTGAGGTCTTATCCATTCTAACAGAGCTTCGATATCTTTATAGGTATTCTCGCGCAGGAATCCATTATCCAATTTCAGAAAGGTTTTTCCGAATCCTGAAGAGCCCCGTACATTGGGGAATATCATCGCTACTCCCAGTTCATTGAGATAATAATTATCACGTCCGATAAATCCTGGCTGTGCTTGTCCTTCGGGTCCTCCATGTATATCAATAATCACAGGGCGCTTGCCTTTAAAAGAAGCTGGCGGACGGTACAAGAATCCCGATATCTCTTTACCATCAAACGTTTTCCATTGAATCAGTTGTGGTTCAGAGAATGTATCTGCATTCAAACCTCCAAGTTCACTGTTGGTCCAGCGATCAAGTGTGCCGGTTTTTAAATTAATAGAATAGGCATCGTATGCTGAGCGTGGAGAAGCCATCGTAAAACCAATATCATTTCCATTATTATGCCATATGATCCCGAATAATATTCCGATAGGTAATTTCGGCAATGGTATTTCCTCGGAGGTCTTTAAGTCCAGCACATGCAGAATGCTTACGCCTCTTTCATTGGTGGTGAATGCAATTTTTGAGCGATCATAGGAAAGCGCAAATTCTTCGACGTCCCAATTCATTTTTTCAGTGAGAAAAGTATATTTGTATCTAACAGTCCGAAGGTCGATGAAGGCAAGTCGGACAAATTCAGAATTCAAATCAGTGGTGACATAGAGTCCGTCCCCATCACCGCTGAAAGCGGCACTTCCATAGTATACTTTTTCTTTGCCGCTTTTAGGTGTTATCAATGTTTTTTTGCCCTTTTCTACATCTAATATCCAGAGATAACTCTCGTTTATCGAAACATACTCGATGAGCAGAATTTTTTTATCATCAGGTGACCAATCAATTGCGGACCAGCCACCGCCTTCAAGTTCAGCAAGCAAATGATCACTTGATGGCTCGGTGGGATTAATGACCCAGATATCAGTGTCTTTGCCTGTTCTGCGTGTAGATTCATATGCAAGCTGGTTTGTATGGTTAGACCATTTCCCGCCCGTATTACGGGATTGGCCATCGGTGATAAGAGTAATTTTTCCATTTGCCATATCATAGCGATACATCTGGTAATTTTCTGAACCGCCTATATCTTTGC
>MFGW01000037.1:2097-2415 GCA_001780385.1 Candidatus Fischerbacteria bacterium RBG_13_37_8
AAGAAATAGTAAGATGATGATTAAGTGTAAAGTTTTCATGGTAAAGCTCCTTTGTAAACGACACTTCGTAGTTGCGAACTTTGCGAAACAAAACGTAACAATCCCTATTGTTCAAGCATCTAATAATCCGTCAGGGATTGTTACGTTTGCCTCCGGCAAACTCACAATGACATCTTGTCCGGGATATGTCATAGGGACGAACCTTGTGTTCGTCCACGCATTCTTTTAAAACATACTGTGGTGCATCCGGCATTTAATAGTTTACAATATCAAGGAATTCATTTAATCAATTTGATGAGAAGGGGACAGGCGTTTACA
>MFGW01000037.1:2422-7007 GCA_001780385.1 Candidatus Fischerbacteria bacterium RBG_13_37_8
AAATGTGTAAATGCCTGGCCCCGTTCTTATAATAGCCCACGATTCTTCAGCAACGGTTCTACCTTCGGTTCAGCTCCTCTGAATCGCACATAAAGCGTCATAGGATCTTCGCTCGAACCCTTTTCAAGAATATTCTTTCTGAAAGAAAGTGCCGTTTTCTGATCAAAAATTCCATGTTCTTTAAAAGCCTCGAAGGCATCAGCATCAAGTACCTCTGACCAGATATAACTGTAATATCCTGATGAATACTCACCGCTGAATATATGCCTGAAGTAGGTACTTCTATAGCGAACTACAATTTCTGGCATTAATTGAATAACTTTCATGGATTCATTATCGAATTTATACACATTCCAATCTTGTGTTTTTGTTACGGTGTGCCAATCCATATCTAAAAATGCCGCTGCTAAAAATTCGACGGTAATGAATCCCTGGTTGAAGTATTCAGCGCTTTTCATCTTATCCATTAATTCCTGCGGAATAACTTCGCTGGTTTGATAATGTTTTGCATACATTTTAAGTACTTCAGGTTCAAATGCCCAGTTTTCCATGATCTGTGAAGGTAATTCTACAAAATCCCTTGCTACATTAGTTCCGGAAGTTGTCCGGTAGGTACAGTTGCTAAGCAGTCCATGGAGTGCGTGGCCAAATTCATGAAAGAGCGTTTCAACTTCTTCTGTACTTAACAGGGAAGGCTGATCTGCCGTAGGTTTGGTGAAATTACCATTATTTGTAATAATGGGGATGAAATTCTTTTTACCTATCCTGTACTGTTCTCGGAAATTATTCATCCATGCACCACCACGTTTACTTGCCCTGGGAAAATAATCAGTGTAAAGAATAGCTATCGTCGAACCATCAGTATCTTTTACTTCAAACACTTTTACATCCGGATGATATTTTGGCATGTCATTCCTTTCTATGAATGTAATTCCCCATAATTTCGTCGCTACCTCAAAAGCTCCATTAATCACATTCTCTAGCTTGAAATAGGGTTTGAGTGTCTCTTCATCAAATGCATATTTTGCTTTCTTTACCTTTTCTGCATAGTACCACCAATCCCACGGCTGTAATATAAAATCGTTCCCTTCATTGTCAATCATTGCCTGCAGTTCTAATATTTCCTGCATAGCTCTTTTGAGAGCCGGCTTCCATATCTGATCTAATAATGCATACACTTTCTCAGGCTTCTTTGCCATATTTATTTCAAGCACATAATCCGCATGCGTTTTATAACCAAGCAGATTAGCTTTCTCTATCCTGAGATTTACTATTTTTCTTACATCGGCATTATTGTCTAGATCATCTCCATTATCTCCTCGCATGATATATGCACGGAAGATTTTTTCACGAAGCTCACGTTTGTCTGCATATTGAAGGAATGGTATCATGCTCGGCTTCTGCGTGGTGAAAATCCATTTGCCCTCTTTACCGCTTTCCTTCGCTGCCTCAGCCGCTGTTGTCTTTACCCAATCCGGAAGTCCCGCCATGTCCTCTTCTTTCTCAATAACAAGTTCAAAACGATTCTCTTCTTTTAATACATTATTTCCAAATTGCAATTGAAGTACTGCCAACTCCTCATTTATCTTACGTAATTGTTCCTTCTTTTCTCCTTCCAGGTTTGCACCGCCTCTTACGAATGCTTTATAAATTTTATCCAGCAGCATCTGCTGTTCTGCCGTCAATTTCAACGTATCTTTTTGCTTATAAACATTCTTTACTCTTTGAAATAATTTTTCATTAAGCAAAATATCATCCAGGTGTTTTGTTCTAAGTGGAGCTACTTCACTGGCAATTTTTTGCATGTTGTCATTAGTCATTGATTCATTCAGTACATCAAACACACCGCTGACCTGTGCTAATATTTCTCCGCTTCTATCCAGTGCCTCGATAGTATTTTCAAATGTTGCCGGTTTTTTATTATTTACGATTGCTTCAATTTCTGTATCATGCAGTTTTAATGCTCCTTTGAATGCAGGTAAATAGTGTTCTTCTTTAATTTTGCCAAAATCAGGAACGCCAAATGGCGTATTGAATTTGCCGAGCAGGGGATTATCTTCTGCCGGGCAATACCATGCTGAGATGAGCATGAATACAAGTATCATAATAATTTTTTTCATAGCACCCTCCATTTTTGTGCTTTAAATTGCTATGTATTATTTTATGTAACAACAGCGAAAGTGTCAACTCTAAAATTGCAAAGGTGTATTATTTTATTGACTTCAAAGCAGTTCTTATATATATTTATAGAGTAAGGGAATTTAAAAAAAATTTAGCTAAGAACGCAAAACAAAATGACAAGGGAGAATATTGTAATGAGTAAAAGATATTATCTCACATTAATCAAGATCATAGGAATTGCCTGTGTGCTTATTTTGTTTTTTTATAATGTCTATTTGCAAGCACAGCTAATAACATGGGCTCGCAACTATGGAGGAGTAGAATATGAGGAAGCTACTGCGATACAGCAAACGAGTGATGCTGGATATATTATATCAGGATATGTTGACTCATCGGGTTCAGGGAATTGTGATTTTTTAATTATCAAAATGGATATGTTCGGGGAAGTTGAGTGGCAGAAAACATATGGAGGCGCGGCTGATGATGAGGTTTATGCAATTCAAGAGACTAACGACCGAGGATACATCGTAGCGGGATTTACGAACTCATTTGGTGCAGGCAATTATGATTTCTGGGTCCTTAAATTAAATGAATACGGCACTATTGTATGGCAAAGGACCTATGGTGGAAGTTATACTGAAAGAGCATGGACAGTTCAGCAGACCGGTGATCTTGGATACATAGTTGCAGGTTCAACACAAAGTTTTGGTGGTTGGGGCTCGATGCAGTACTTTTTTCTTAAGCTTGATTCAGATGGTGAAATATTATGGCAAAAAACCTATGATGCATTGGGCTACGATGCGATTACTTCAATTCAGCAAACAAATGATAAAGGTTATATTGCGGTGGGGACATCACAAGGGGATTTTGTCGGACTTACAGATTTTTAGTATTGATACAGTCGCTGCAGATATCGTATTTACCGGGGAAGAAATATTTCAATGCGGATGCGAATTAAGTTCACCCGTTCTGTTGAATGTCGCAGATACCGGGCCAAATCAAATTACAGTGGATTGGCAAGTAGTTCCGGGAGCTTCGTTTTACAAGGTATACAGGAAACACAGTTTGTGTGCTAATGAGATGCACGAATTAATAGCCGATAGCATTAGTGGAACTACGTATGTAGACACTTCTGTTTCTGGTGGCACAACTTATTTGTACAGTGTAACTGCAATGAATTCTTGTGAATCTTTGCAGAGTGATTGGGCACAAGCTGTTGCTTCAGGCGTATGCAAGGCAATGCCATGCTTTAACGGTGTGAGCGCTGTAAGTAATTCCCATGAGAATACATGCATGCTTACTATTCAATGGAATCCGGCAACTTCGAATTGCTCTGGCAATCCAGATGTAACATATGCCATATACCGAAGCATTTTATCGGATTTTGTTCCGGATTCGGCAAACCTGATTGCTGCTTGCGTAACATCAACGAGTTACGATGATAACGATGTATATCCGGATCAGACATATTATTATATTGTGCGAGCTGAAGATTCAAGTAGTAACGGCGACGGCCCATGTAATAACGGTAATATTGATAATAACATGATCAAAAAGATCGGCTCTCCGACTGGAACTATCTCTGTGCTTTTTACTGATGATTTTGAGACTGGCTTAGCCAACTGGTCCATTTCCGCTAACTGGAATTGGAACAGCAGCTACTCGCATAGTGGAATTTATTCAGCACATTCCGGCAATTTTGATAATCAGGTATGCGATACTATGAAGACAGCTTACGCGATTGAGCTTCCTTTTCATGCTTCAACGGAGCTGCATTTTTGGACTCGCTATCAAATTGAATCGGGAAGTGATACCGGGATAGTGCAAGGTTCAACTGATAACAATAGCTGGCATTACCTGACGCTGGTACCTAATTATCCATGGCGAGCGAATGGTCATCAGTATTGTATGGGTCCGAATGCATTACCTGTATTCTCTGGGGACAGTTCTTCATGGAAAGAATACATGGTGCCTCTTTCCTCTTTTGATGGGGAAAATTTCACACTGCGATTTGTTTACGGCACTGATCAGTCTGTCACTTCTGGCGGCTGGTGGATAGATGATGTTACAATTGATACAGAATACCGATGTCGCAATGGAAGTACAAATTGTTCCTATCCTCCTGCATTTGATGGACTAAAAACAGCAACCAGCGCAGATGCGGCAAGTTGCGGAATTGTGCTTTCATGGAATCCTGCCATGTCAAGCTGCTCAACCGGCAGTACGGTCACCTACCATATTTATAAAAGCACGGATCCTGATTTCGTACCGTCTTCATCAAACCGCATTGCACAGTGTATAAGCGAAACCATGTACACAGATGCAAATGTTACCTTTGGAATAATCTACTACTATATAGTACGAAGCGAAGATTCAACGGCTAATGGAAGCGGTCCCTGCAATAATGGGAATACTGATTTAAATACCGCTAAAGTTAGTGCATCGCCAAGCGGTCCTCCAGCCA
>MFGW01000037.1:7022-7902 GCA_001780385.1 Candidatus Fischerbacteria bacterium RBG_13_37_8
ATTTTGAAGCCGGTTTGAGTAACTGGTCTGTTTCTGCGAACTGGAATTGGAACACTTATCATTCATATAGTGGTGCGTATTTAGCTCATTCTGGTAATGCGAATAGCCAAACATGCGATACTTTGACGCAGACTGACTTTGTATCGATTGCTTCCCCGGCTATTCTGCGTTTCTGGAGCAGGTACCAGATTGAAAATGGCTATGACGCAGGAATTGTGCAAGGTTCTACTGATGACATTCAATGGACTAAATTGAACCTTATGCCCCAGTATCCTGGAATGACAAATACCGTCGCACAAGCATGCCTTGGCACAAATCCGCAACCTGCATTCAGCAACTACAAAACCGTGTGGACTGAATATACAGCAGACCTTTCTGCAATTGGGGATTCTCCATTTAAAGTGAGATTTAATTATGCAACAAACGGTACTACTGCTTATGGTGGTTGGTGGATTGATGATGTGAAAATTGAGCATATTGAATCATGCGGTACAGGTGGAAATGCACCTGGCGCAGTTCCTGATAATGAAAATTATGCAGGCGTTCCACTTACCATTACTAAATCAGAATCTGATTTGCTATTGATATGGGGAATACCCGGAGGTACCTGTCAAACTCAAGATTATGGCATATACAGGGGCTTGCTTCCATTTGTAAATTACGATCATGCTCAGATTCTATGCACAACAGGCAATGTTACGTCCGCTGTTATTGCTTCTGAGACAGGTAGTTATTACTATCTCGTTGTTGCACAAAACAACAACACGGAAGGCTCCTATGGACTTGATTCAACAAATGTACAACGGCCTCCTTCTACTATCCCATGTTTTCCGCAGGATATCGGCACCTGCAATTAGGCCAAGTGGTGAGGCGCCACCCG
>MFGW01000037.1:7932-10106 GCA_001780385.1 Candidatus Fischerbacteria bacterium RBG_13_37_8
AGAATACCAGGCTACATCTCCCTTTTGCGAAAATGTGATGCGTAAATCCTTGAATTCAAAACGGGTGCCTTTAAAATCCGGATCATTCCACTGCTGAGCATACTTCTTAAAATTATCAAGCCCAACCACTTGACTGTCAGATGTCAACCAGAAATGAAACATGTTATCTGCCCATAGATTAAACATTGCTTCAAAATCCTTATTGATAGCCCAACCGATCGATTGTTCAATCTTTTTCTTTACTATTTCATAATCAGCCGGCTTTTTCTCCTCAGTCCTGATTATCATGACAAAGGCGAGAAGAATAACAAGTCCGATTATGGTAATAATATATGTTTTTTTCATGAGCACCTCCTCAATTTCAGTTTTAATCATTACTGTTTATATAGATACGCAAAATATCATTTACATTATTTAGATAATATGCAGGAGAAATCGTTCAATTTCAACTGAATAGTTGCCAAAGCTTGACGCTGGTATTTTTTTGATTTATAATGCTAGTCATGAAATCGATAAGAAGACAATATAGCAGTTTTATTATTTGCCAGAACTGCAATATTGTTTTATCTGCTATCATCACAACGACAACAACAACCACCACGGGCTTTTTCCTCATGTGACCTATGCCACATGAGCAAAAAGCCCACCCTTGTGGTGGGCTTTTTTTTTGGCTGAAAAATGACAGAGCGAAGATGCTGTCATTGTGAGTTTGTCGAAGGCAAACGTAACAATCCGTAACGGGATATAAGAAGCATAGTCCGTTACGGATTGCCATGCTTTGCTTCGCAAAGCTCGCAAAGACAGTCCGTTACGGATTGCCACGCTATGGGCGGACACATAGGTCCACCCCTACAGCAAAGTTCAAGGTTTCCTTGAACATTGAACCTTGAACTTATTTACATAGGAGTCACCCATGCCCCTAAAGGGGAATCCAGAGATAAGAGCAAATAATAAGAACAAAACTATTAAAAGGGCAGACACATAGGTCTGCCCCTACGCCTTATTTGCATAGGAGGTTTTATGATTATACTAAAATTTGGCGGTTCATCACTCAATTCATCGGATCATATCCGCAGAGTGATTGAGATTATTGACCGGACTAATAAAGAATACCAGGAAATTGCGGTAGTAGTGTCTGCATTTGGTGGTGTTACTGAAGAATTAATACGGATAAGCAGGGAAGCAGTATCAGGAGAAAATGATTATGTGCAGCGTTTGAAAAAGCTTGAAGACAGGCATATGGAAATGGTAAAAGCATGCATTTACATTAATTGCCAGAGTCATCTGCTGGCAACTGTAAAGATGATGTTTAATGAGCTGGAAGATGTACTTCATGGTGTGCAATTAGTTAAGGAATTAACAATGCGAACCTTAGATTTTATTCTTAGTTTTGGTGAGCGGTTATCTGCTTATATCATTACGTGCATCTGTTCGCAAGATAGTGTTCCTGCCGAATATCTTGATTCGCGTGACATGGTGAAAACGAATGCTGATTTTGGCTTTGCGAAAGTCGATGTTCTGAACACTTTTAAAAATATTGAAGAATATTTCAGTGCTCATCCATTGCTGCAAATTATTACCGGTTTCATAGGTTCAACCTGTAATAACGAAACGACCACGCTGGGGCGTGGAGGCTCGGATTATACTGCATCCATTTTTGGTGCTGCGTTGCATGCAGATGAAATCCAAATATGTACTGATGTGAATGGTGTCCTGACAGGAGATCCGCGCAAGATTCCACATGCTTTTCCAATTTTACATATGACCTATAAAGAAGCAATGGAAATGTCACATTTTGGCGCAAAAGTGATTTATCCGCCAACTATCCAGCCTGCATTGGAATGCAATATTCCTGTTCGTATCAAAAATACTTTCGATCCGGATGCTGAAGGAACATTGATTACGGCTGATTCTCTTTCACAGCATATTCCCGTAAGAGGTATTTCATCCATTGAAAATATTTCGCTGGTGAATGTAGAAGGAAGCGGTATGATAGGTGTGACAGGGATTGCAGGGCGCTTATTCAGTGCTCTTGCACGAGAACACATCAATATTATTCTCATCACTCAAGCTTCGTCTGAACATTCAATTTGCTTTGCGGTACAGAGTGTTTTTGTAGAGGCTGCGAAGGATGCTGTAGAAAAAGAATTTGCGCTGGAGATGCAGGCGCATCA
>MFGW01000038.1:0-2411 GCA_001780385.1 Candidatus Fischerbacteria bacterium RBG_13_37_8
GAGGTTATAAGATGTATTATGAGTACGATAATGCAAGCCGACGCACAAAAGTAACAGATGCGCTTGGCAATGAGACAATATCTGAATATGAAGACAATGGCAATTTGAAATCAATAACAGATGCCAATGGTCACACCACAACCTATGTTTATGATGCAAATAACCGCCACACACATGTCTATTTCCCTAATGGGTATTATAAAGAAACCATTTATGACGAACTTGGACGAAGAATCACAGAATATGATGAAGAAAGAAAAGCGACACAGTTTGGTTATGATGAATTAGGACGGCTTATCAAGGTAACTGATGCCACGGGACATGAGACAACCTATTCGTACGATGAAGTCGGCAATCAGCTCACACAAACCGATGCTAATAACCACACAACGAGTTTCACTTATAATGCACTTGGCAGAAGGTTGACGAGAACACTACCATTAGGGCAAGTTGAGACGATGGCATATGATGTGGTGGGCAATCTGCAAAGCAAAACTGACTTCAATGGTAATACTATAACCTATGAATATAATGTTTGCTGTAGTCAATTAAAGAAGAAGAAATATCCGGACAATACAGAAGTTATTTTTACATATACCCCAAATGGACAAAGAGAAACAGCAACTGACAATAGGGGTGTAACATCTTATGAATATTATCCGCGAGGCTGGCTGAAGAAAGTAACCGATCCAAACGGCTGGTTTATTGAATACGGCTATGATTTATCAGGCAATCGAACTTCTCTAACAACCACTACAGTCGGACCTTCTTCAACAACAACTTACACATTTGATGAATTAAATCGCTTGCAGACAGTAATAGATGACGATGGAGAAGTAACAACTTACACCTATACCAAAGTAGGACTAAAGAAGACGATGGAATATCCAAATGGTACTATTGCAAGATATTATTACGATAGTTTGAACCGTCTCTATTATCTTGAAAATTTGAGGTCAGATGATAGTGTCATTTCATCATATGATTATATTATTTCTCCTTCAGGCAATCGAACAAGTGTAACTGAAAATGATGGCAGAGTCGTAAATTGGATCTATGATGATATTTATCGCTTAACGGACGAGCAAATTATCAATCCTGACTTAACTACAAAAACATTTCACTACGAATATGATCCTGTAGGCAATCGCCTTGTAAAAATAGAAGATGGCATCGATACTGCATACTCGTATGATGATAACGACCGATTACTTACGGAAGGCTCAAATACATATTCCTGGGATGACAATGGAAATATGATCAGTAAAACTGATAGTTCTGGTACAACCTCTTATTCCTGGGATTATGAAAACCGCCTCATTGGCGCTCAAACACCAACTGATTTACTTGATTATGCTTACGATTTCGACGGTATTCGCATTCAATGCAATGCAAATGGATACATTACAAATTATCTTGTTGATCATAATAGAGATTATGCACAGGTTATTGAAGAAAGAGTTGAAGATAATAACATTTTTGTTCGATACGAATATGGCGATGATCTAATCAATCAAATTCGCTCCAATATTTCATCTTATTATCATTATGATGCTATCAAGAGCACTCGTGCTTTAACAGATGTTTTATGCAATATAACAGATACTTATTTTTATGAAGCTTTTGGGAATATTTTGGAAACATCAAATAATGTAATAAACGATTATCTTTATGCAGGAGAGCAGTACGATAACAGAATAGGATTATATTATTTAAGAAATAGATATTATAACCAAGATAACGGATACTTTATATCAGCAGATGCGTATGAGCCTAATCAATTTTCACCTATTAGTACTCATAAATTTTTATATTCAAATGCAAATCCTTTATACTATTTTGATCCTTCAGGGCTTTTTAGTGTTGAGATTCAAGCGAGTCTTAGTTACTTATCGTCAATTAATAATATTTCTGCATTCCCTTTATCATCAGAAAGATTGATTAAAACAAAAGCTTTATTAGCATTTTTAGAAGCTTGGATTTTTGCTAATAATCTTTATACTCAAGGAACTTTGGAATTAATAAATACTCCTTCAAAAATCTATGAAAAATGGTTCGGAGAAAATAATGATAATAGAGAGATTTTTGATAGAATATGGAACGGGATCGGAGCACTTCTTAATGGAGGACCTAATAAGTTTCATTTCAAAGCAGGAAGCGCTAAAATGTGTCAACTTCTTGGTGGAGAAAAAGCTGATGCAGTATTATATGTAATGGAAGATAAAAAGAAGATAATTTATTATTGCAGGAAATGGCTTAGTAGCAATCTTTATAATATAGAATCCAGCGCGATTTCTTATAGTGGACTGGAAACTGCTGAACGAAGAGGCGCTAATTTGATACATGATTTATCTCATGAAGTGCATGATGTAATTCCGAATGCTAATTATGATAAATATAATGTAGGAGAT
>MFGW01000038.1:2419-5664 GCA_001780385.1 Candidatus Fischerbacteria bacterium RBG_13_37_8
AAGAGGTAGAATTAAAGCCTATGGATGTCAAAAATCACTTCAACTAGTACGCATGGATCCAGCTAAAGCAGTTTTAAATGCAAGCAATTATGAATGGTTTTCTTTGCAATGTCAAGGTCCGTATTGGGGAAGCCAGCTTTCACAATATAAAATGAAATATTGTCCATGAGCAATTCTTGTAATTTTTTATCAATACAAATAGGGAGAAATGCATTTTGAAAAAAATATTGATTTTGAAATTGAGCGAATGTTGCTTCTATCTAAATACCTTGTCTACACGTACTATCCAAACATTTTAAGACAAAACGAGTCAAAATGCTTCAAATATTTTTGAAAAAAATTAATATTAATTTAGTGCCTCATCCATCAAAAAGGAGTTTTGCAATGTTTATTAATGAAGCACATCCCTTTATTAAAGAGGCGAATATAAACTGTTCATGTTGTTTTAGATTATTATATAAAAATCTTCTATTACTAATAACATATCTTCTGATGATATCTTTTTTAGAATCATGTAAATTAGTAATTTTTAATAAAAATAAGCAATGCGCGAACTTGTTTTTTTTATTAGAGGAGGGAAATCTTGAAGCAGCAAATGAATATCTTTCAAAAGGTTGCAATATTAATTTAAAGGATGCTGAAGGAAAAACTCCTTTAATGCAAGCTACATTAGCACATAAATCAAAGATTGTAGAATATCTTATTAATAAAGATGCTCAATTAAATATTCAGGATAACAATGGAAATACAGCCGTGCATTATGCGATAGATGATATTAGCATTTTAAAGAATCTTATCAATGCACATGCCGATTTAAATATTAAAGAAAATAATTTAGGATTAACTCCTCTTCATTTAGCATCAGCAAAAGGAGAAATGCATGCTATCGAAGAACTTATCAAATCTGGAGCACATATTGATTCTGAAGATAATGAAAAATGTACCCCATTATGCACTGCTGCTGGATTAGGTCAAAAGGATGCAGTTGAACTTTTGATAAAATTAGGGGCTAATGTGAATTCTTTGGATATCAACAATAACACAATTCTTGAACAGAATTTATTAAGCATAAGATCGCTGAAAATAGAATTAAAATTTCGTCCTTCAAAAGAAAAAGAATATCTGTTATATAAAGAAATGCAAAATATACTTAAGAATGCAGGAGCACAAGCTAGGAAGGAAGCGGAACTTATTTTTGCTTCAATTGAAGGAAATGAACAAGAAGTGGAAAAAGCAATAATGAGCAGTTTAGATATAAATTCTAAAATCTGCTTTGATGCTCCTGCTATATATGAAGCAGCATTATTTGATAATAAAAGTATAGTAAAGATGCTAATAAAGCATGGAGCAGATGTAAATGCAAAAAATAAATATAATGAGGAAACAGCTTTATTTGCAGCAATAGCAAATGAAAACATAGATATGATTAAACTTCTTATTAGTTCAGGAGCTTTAATAAGTGAAACTAATTTTTCAGGCTTGACGGTTTTAGATATTGCTAAGTGGTCTGGCAGAGAAGATATAATTGCAATAATAGAAAAAGAAAAAAAATGAAATGAAAAACAAATCCATTGGGCCGTACAACTGTTTACGATTATTATGAAGACACAGACAATTTGTGGAAAGTAACCGATCCACTAAATCATTTAACGGAATTAACATATAATTATTACGGCAGTATTTTGACAATAAAAGATCCGAAAGGCAATATCACTGAGAATGCCTGTTTTACAGGCACGAATAATTTAAATACAGTGACAGATGCGATGGGATATTGCAAATCTTGAAATAATATTTAGCGGAAGTTATTTTTCCATGGGTTATGAAAGACTACCATTACTCTCTGGATTAATTTAATATCATTGCGAAAGGGTTTTTATGTATTGCTGGCGTGTATATCCTGGTCACATTGTAAGTATGATAGACAAAATTGTTGATATTAATAAGATCTTGGATATTTATTACAAATGGATTCCTATCAATAATGGTGGAGTTATCATATATGATATATTAGACAAGCAGAAAACTCAAAATAGATCAATTATTTGGATGGAATTATTAAATAGTTCAGAGGAGATGGAGACTTGTAGTTTATTACTTGAAAATTATAGCTATTACTATAAAATTTTAGATAGGATTCAAATGAGTAAAAATAAAAAAGATACCTTACGAAAATTAAGGATGTTTAGTTATTTACTTAGAAATGAGGGTGTGTATGAATATGATATCAAACAATCCATAATATTTTATCTTACTAAGAAGGTTATTATAGATATAAGAAAAACATCAAGAAAAATCATTAAGGATTATATACATTATGGTAAAATTCCAGACAATAGTATAATAAATGATATTTTATCAAAAGATTTATTCAGTAGGAATAAACTAATATTCAAGAAAATAAGCAAATATGAATTTGTGATATATAGCGTTGGATATGATATGAAAGATGACAAAGCCATGGATTTAAAACTATATGATGATTATAGTAAGAGACCTTGCGCAACTGATATTGGAGTAAGGATAAATCATGAAAAAAATAACTAAAATAGGATGAGTAGACCAGGGAATTTCACCCAAGACGCTCGCAAAACCTATCTATTACCCACAAATCCTGGGAGGCCTATTCTACAAGGATTTTGGAATCCCGAACAAAACTAATAAAGATGCTGCGTCTCGGTTGAAAACCGCATAAAACAGCTTTTTATCGCGGGGCTCAGAAGTCGACTGCAAAGATGTGGGTAATAGATAGGTTTCGAGAGGGGCTTGGGTGAAACTCCCCGGCCTACTCGGCTCTTTTTCAGATGGAATCGTACATTTAGATGGTGTAAAATAAGAGAGAAAATGGAGGATCAAAATGTTAGAAAGAAAAAGGATTATGAGGAAAGTGCCCGAAAGGCAGAGGAGAAGCGCGGGTAACTGTAGAAGTTTTTTCAGGATACTCAATAGGCATTAGGTTAAGATGCTTGATAAGGAAAAGTCTTATAACTGTCCCGCTTGCTATTTTTGCATCGGTATTCGAACTTCGGCGAAGTGTACTTGATGGTCATCAACGAGGGGGATTGCGTTGTCGAGCTGTTCGATGCCATCGACTGTTATCGTCATCACATCTTGCGGGGTGCGTGATTGCAGGACGGTGATATGGCAGAGCGTTTCGCGGTAACGGTAATGCACCTTGAAGGTTTCCCAGTCTGCGGGAAGACATGGGGCAAAACGCAGTTTGTTAATTTCAAGGCGTAAGCCGA
>MFGW01000039.1:0-2102 GCA_001780385.1 Candidatus Fischerbacteria bacterium RBG_13_37_8
AAGCCATCGGAATAAATTCTTCCTTAAAAGTAAATGCTTTTTCTTTCTTCTGTTCACCTTCGCAGGTTAGTGTCAGAGTATTCATCTTCCCCGCTTCTACGCCTGCAATAAATGAAAATTCCTGCATATAGCTGTCATCTTTAACCGGCACCAGACCGAACTCCTTGAATTTCGCCTCAATATATTCTGCGGCAAGCTTCTCACCTTCCGTGCCCGCTTTTCGTCCCTGCACTTTTTCACTTGTCAGATAATTAATATACGACATAATTTCTTTTTCACTATCCACCCGTTCCTGTGCAACCAGCCCACCGGCTATTAGTAAAAGAATCACCGCACATAGCTTCTTCATTATTATATTCTCCTTTAATCAAGTTTGTTATAAGAAAAATCTATCAATAATGCAGTTGTAAATTCTTCTTGAGGCCTGAGTTATGCTTTACAATCTTTTCCCAATCTACAGAACCATCTTTTTTACAATACTCCTCTGAAAATTCAAGAACAAATAAATTAATAACATTCGAATAATGCTTATTGTAATAATCATTTTTTTCTTTTGCTTTATAGCCAAGTGGTTCTATTATTCTTTGATAGAACTCCGAATCCCCCGTTATAAATTCCCAGAACCTTTGTCCGCACAATTTCAAATAATCACCTTTATTAGGACTATCATCTATGCCATAACAACATCCATTCACTGCCACAATATTAATTGATCTCTTAAAAGGTACTTTAATCTTTTTTGCTTTCTTGAAATTCTCCCGCATCCTCTTAATTTGCTGACTGTTTCCCCAATTTGGCCCAGACTTTATGGAGACTATATATTCAATATTTTCTTTTGAAAATTCTAGATCTATGCCTTCAGCTGTGGATTTTCTTCCGTTAAATACTTTACTACACACAAAAATTGCTAACTCCTCAAGAAAATCACCAAAAATACCTTCCTCCTGCGAAGATAGATGAGCATCAAGTAAATATCTGATTAATTCTTCGGATGTGAGAATGTTTTTTGCTTTATATAGATATGGATTTTTTCGAGCAAGAATACTCTTTAATTCTAATTTCTTGAGATTTTCAATTCTGCGATCATGAAAACTTTGAATATTAGTATTTATAAAATCGTTAAGCTCAGTCTTTTTTATTTTTCTCATAATCTATTTTTGAATCAAAAAGACAATATTCTGTCTTCTTTACTTTTGTTTTTGCTAATTCAATAAACTCTGGAATTATATCTATGCCAACGCTGTTTCGAAAAAGTTCATGAGCAGTTTCAACTACAGTACCACTGCCGACAAAAGGATCAAGAATCCAATCATATTCTTTTGTAAATAATTTAACAAACCATTCGGGGAGTGCCTTCGGAAAGGTTGCGCTATGATTTTTATTGCTGGTCTCTGTTGGAAGGTAAAGTACATTAGTGGGGTATGCCATTGTTCTTCCAATCCAATTTGAAATATTTTTTCCGAAACCACTCTTTGCTTGTGAATTAAACCTGATTATATCATTTTTACCTAATTTTTTTAGTCTTTTGTCAGCCCAATCACCCATTGGAATCATTACATTTTCCTGATACATAGTGAATTTTTTCGATTTATTGAATTGCAAACAACGTTCCCATGCATCTCTGAACCTGTTTGGCCATTTTCCTGGATGACAATTTTTTTTATGCCATATGAATTCCTCTGTCCATAGCCATCCTTGCTGCCTCATTGCTAAAATTAGCTCGATTACATAAGTATGTCGTTCACCATTTTCAACTTTTTCTTTTATATTGAGAATAAAGGTTCCTGCCGGTTTCAAAACTCGCAAGAATTGTTCGCTTCGTTCTATGAACCAAGCTACATATTTATTCGGAGAGATACCTCCGTAAGTACTCTTTCTCCTATCTGCATACGGAGGAGAAGTGATAATAAGATCAAAAAAATTATCAGGATAATCCTTTAAAACTTCCTGGCAATCTCCTTGTCTTAATTCAGAAATTAGCTCAGCCATTAAATCCTCTATCACTTAAGTTTTCTCATTTAATTATACCATGAAATATCTATTTCTTTAATACTATTATCGCATAAATTAATCAAATGTTTCCTAAATCGAATGTTTCTTCG
>MFGW01000039.1:2124-3585 GCA_001780385.1 Candidatus Fischerbacteria bacterium RBG_13_37_8
ATAAACTCGATTATTCCTGCTCCCTTAAGATCATCTGGATGGATACTTCCGGGCAAATTTCTGCGCAGATCCCGCATCTGTAGCAGTTGTCCTTGATAACAATCATCTGATCATTCTCAATTTTCCTGGCATGAAAATAACATAAATCGACACATATGCCGCATAAATTACATTTTTCCATATCAGTACTTTCTCTATACTTTCCATTATCACATACCTCATCAGGGCAGAGAAAATACGCACAACAATCGTTACAACAAAAACACACTCCATCAGTGATATTCTTGTCCTTCGGGTTTCGAAAAGGACGGGATACAAGGTTTTTGTTTTTTGATTCCTCCAAAACTAGCAGAGCTTCTTTCTTGCTGATTGAGCGCAGTGGTGAACCCATTCCTTCCCATGTATCAGTAAAATAGAGACAAACATCGATACGGGACTGCTTACATACGCTGCCTTTTCCTACCCGGCAACCACAATCTGACAGCCAGAATTTCTTGTGCTGGTTAATTAAATTGAGTGCTTCCTCTTTTGTACAAACATAATGCACCGGATATTGTTGGTCATTCATAAATTATGCTCCTATCTAAAAAAGGATTCGAGGATTCAAGGGGTCAAGAGCTGGCGAACGAAACGTTCGCCAGTTCCTCGTATTCCTTGTTCGGAATTGCTAAGGGCAGACACATAGGTCTGCCCCTACAGCAGAACTCACAAAGAATTCTGCTTCGATTTCATTGTTCGTGGTAAGCATTCGCTCTTAACAGATTTCTTGTTATATTTCATAAGCTCCATGTTAAATAAATTCAACCGGGATGCCTTTCGGATCAAAGCAAACCGCTGGTTTAATGCCAGCTTTTTTCAGACGCTTCACCGCCGCAGGGTATAACATTACATATTCTTCATCAATCGAGTTGCCTAATCCCTGTTTTATTTTATTCAGGCGACCACGCAGTTTATTATAAGATTCTTCGGTACTGAAAGAAAGCATTACTGCCGGGTACACTCTGATGCTGTTTTCTACGCAATATTGAATAGCATTAATCTGCAATTGATATGCTTCCGGACGCGCGCCGGTAAGATAAGCGAATTCAGACTCACTGCATCCTTTCAACGAAACACGCACCTCGAGGTTGCGAAATCCTGTCAGCGCCTCTACATAAGCTTTGTCCGCACCAAATGGAATCCCACTCGTTTCAAGAATAAAGGTATACCCAGTCTTTTCTACTAATCCAAGAATCCCGATCAAATGCTCTGCGCTAAGCGCTGGCTCATTTCCGCTAACTCTAAGCTGATGAAACCGTTTGGATCGCGCTATTTTGTCTAGCCTGTTGAAAACTGCGCCGGGTGTGTAGAAGTTACCATGTTCTGCTGGCTTATCCTTCGGCTCTCCGCTCCAGCAAAATGCACACTGCAACATGCATCCAACACAATCAGCAGTGGCTATTCCTCCATACCAGCGGTCTG
>MFGW01000039.1:3641-5507 GCA_001780385.1 Candidatus Fischerbacteria bacterium RBG_13_37_8
ATCAAAATACTCAATATGCATTTTCGTTTTCATATGTATAATGTGTAGCGCAGTTATTTTGCAGAGCAAGGAACCACCTTCTGCTTCCGCTTCAATGCCAGCCGAGGAAAAAACAGTACGCGCTGTTCGCACGGAAGAGTTGATACAGATTGATGGAGTTTTGAGTGAATTCATTTGGCAGAGTGAGGGATACAGCGGTTTTGTGCAGTCGGACCCACAGGATGGCTCAGAACCTACTGAAAAAACAAAAGTCTGGATCGCTTATGATGATACTTCAATATATTTAGCAGCACGACTTTATGATACCGAACCTGAAAAAATCACGGCACAACTGGGGCGGCGTGATGACAGGGTTGAATCGGACTGGTTTGATTTCTGCATCGATCCCTATTTTGACCGCAAGACAGGTTACCAATTCTCGGTTAATCCGGCAGGAACAATCACTGACATGGTACTCTATAACGATTCATGGAATGACAGCAACTGGGATGGCGCCTGGGAATCCGCTGCCAGCATCGATAAGGAAGGCTGGATTGTCGAAATGCGTATTCCCTACAGTCAGTTGCGTTTCAAGCAACAGGAGAAATATGTATGGGGAATAAATTTCATGCGTACCATTAAAAGAAAAAATGAAGTAGACAATTATATATGGATTCCTAAAACAGAGAGCGGCTTTGTATCACGTTTTGCCAGACTGGAAGGAATTTCAGCAATTAATCCAAGACGAATAGTCGAAGTCACCCCATACACCGTTGGGCAAGCTACTTTTTCTCCCTCTGAAGAAGGTAATCCCTTCAGAACTGGTAATGATTTCCAAGGCAACGCCGGCGCAGATGTTAAACTCGGTTTGAAAAGCAACTTAATCCTTGATTTAGCAGTAAATCCGGATTTCGGACAGGTTGAAGTAGACCCTGCTGTCATCAATCTCACCGCTTATGAAACATATTTCCAGGAAAAACGCCCTCTCTTTATTGAAGGTTCAAGAATATTCGAGTTTGGATACGGCGGTGCAAACAGTTTCTGGAGCTTTAATTGGGGAAGTCCCTACTTCTTCTATAGCAGACGCATTGGACGTGCACCACAAGGCTCGGTGAGCAATCATGACGCTTATTCTGATTCTCCTGTTTTTACAACTATTCTCACCGCCGCAAAAATAACCGGCCAAATCAGCAATGGCTGGAATATCGGTATTCTTGATGCGGTAACACAGCATGAATATGCCACGCTCAGCCTCGATGGAAATAAATGGAATGAAGAAATCGAACCGTTCACCAACTATTTTATCGCACGAGTTCAGCGGGAATTTGCGCAAGGCCGGCAGGGTCTCGGGTTCATCACCACTAACGTTGTGCGTAATCTACGCACAAGCATGCTTAAGGAAAAATTTAATCGAACCGCTTCCAGCTTTGCCATCGATGGATGGACATTTCTTGATTCTAATAAAGTATGGGCTCTCACCGGCTGGTTCGGTACTACACATATCACGGGCTCTCAAGAACGCATTTATGATGTGCAGCATTCCCCCTTTCATTATTTTCAGCGACCTGATGCTGACCATGTATCGCTTGATCCAAACGCAACCTCCATGTCAGGCTATGCAGGACGTCTTCTGCTGAATAAGCAACAAGGAAACTGGTTCTTAAACACTTCTTTCGGCGCATCCTCTCCCGGATTTGATTCAACTGATTTGGGCTTTCAATGGAGTTTCGATAAAATTAATGCACATTTTACCAGCGGCTACCAGTCGTTCCACCCAGGCAAGTACTTGCGGAATTGGAGAGTCTACGCTTCAACATGGCGTGGTTATGATTTCAGCGGTACCAGAATAAACGGCGGATACATGCTCACCTCAAATGCCCAATTACT
>MFGW01000039.1:5520-7448 GCA_001780385.1 Candidatus Fischerbacteria bacterium RBG_13_37_8
ACACAACTCGATTTGTGGTATCTCCCTCAGTTCCTCTCGAATACTTTCACACGCGGCGGCCCTCTCATGTTGATTAATTCCTCCACACAAATCAACTTATCCATCTACAGCGATAACCGTAAACCATTATTCATTGAATTCAACAGCTATCTTGATCTTATAAATAGCGGCGGCTATTTCCATAAAGAATACTCTGCACAAATCACCTGGAAACCAAAAAGCAATATCAGCTTCTCACTAAGTCCGGGATATTACACACACGATTCTGATATACAATGGGTAAATAACTTCGATGACGAACATATGAACGCAACATATAACAAACGTTTTGTATTCGCTACCATTAATCAAAAAACATTCCAAACTGGCATTCGCGCCAACTGGATTTTTAATCCAAAACTGAGCCTTCAGTTGTATCTCCAGCCTTTCATATCCGCTGGCAGATACAGTAAATTCAAGGAACTCGCCGCCCCATCTACCGATAGCTATAATTATTACGGCGAATACAATTCAACAATCGTGTACGAAAACGGTGATTACACAGTAGATCCTGACGGAACCGGATCAGCAGAACCATTCAGCTTCAGCAATCCGGATTTCAACTATAAATCATTACGCGGCACCGTCGTTCTGCGTTGGGAATACCGCCTCGGTTCCACCATCTACTTCGTATGGTCGTCGCACCAAGAAGATTATTCAAATCCTGGCGATTTTAACTTCCGCCGCGATATCACCGATTTATTCAAAGCCTCCGGAAATAATACCTTCCTGGTTAAATTCACTTATCGTTTCAATTATTAATGAAACAGTGAACAGAAAAGTAAATGGTGATGAGTCACTTTTTCATTTTTTGCTGAAATTTTCGAATGCCCTCCTTCAAATGCCATCCAGACCTACGTTACAAGAGTGTCCAATGTCGGGCTTTGACCCCCCTCTAGTTGAAAATTATAATTATTAGTCTTATTATTATAGTGAAACTTAATTAAGCGCTTGCGTAAAAATAACTTGGCAATTTTGCTGCCCAATCTTCACATTATCTTTGGACGGCAAATCAGGTATGTTGCGGATGCTCCTTCACAGGAACATCCTCCTGTACAATGATTGCAAAAGTCGAGCAGAATAGAAATCCCGGCACTGCTCAACATAGCGGCGAGTCCACGGTGGAATTAGTTCAAAAATGTGGAGGAAATTTTTACTTTAGCAGATCATATAACCGCCCTATCAGTCCAATCCCGACTTTTCACATAAGTAATTTTAGTTCCACCGGTCCGGGTGGCATTACAACCGTAACACTCGATAACTGGGGCACAGTACCTGGTCCAGCTCACTATTGGATTAGATTACAAAATGGTTCTGAAGGAGACGACTTGCCTTTAGATAACCTATGCTGGCCCAATTGCAACTCACCATGTCCTGCACCGATCGGCGGATATATTATAAAAGCGATAACAGCACCTTGCGCTGACGGAACATGTATTGATCCAACTCCAGCTCCTCCTGCAACTGGCATTGCATATGAATGGAATCTCGCTGTAACAAATGGAACAATAACTCCAAGAATACCAACATTTCCTGTCACTATGCAAATAAGTAATCCATCAACCTGCAACGCAACAAACCGCTATATTTATATTGCAACGCAACTGCTCTATGCCCAGCAAAAAGCATCATATTATGTATCTCAAAATTCCTTAGCAATAGATTGGTGTTTGCAAAATCCTGCTGAAGCCGGTAAGCCAATGCTATGTCAGAAAGCAGGAGATGCAGAGAGCATGTGTGCTTATACAAACGGTGGAAATTGCGCAACTGACAATACTATTTATTACGGACCTCTTTCTGCTATTACTTCATACGGTTACTCAAATTCTGTCTGCCCAATAGGCACTAACGAAACAATAACCTTCAATCCAGGCGCAGGAGATTGGTTC
>MFGW01000039.1:7462-9132 GCA_001780385.1 Candidatus Fischerbacteria bacterium RBG_13_37_8
TAACAATGGGATAAAAGAAGGTTCCTACGGCAAAGATAGCAATGGCATAGAAAGACCTGAAGCCCCCGGTATAGGGACTTGTGATTTCCCTCAAGATTTAACCAATACATGCTATTAATAGAACGGTGCCAGGCACCGTTGTCATCTTACCTTATAATAATAGGATTCTTCATCATTCAGTGAGTTCTCATATTTATGCGTAAACGGAGTATATGAGCGAAGCTCCGGCGGATTCGAGTCGAAATCAGGACTGGTATTGCGATAGACGAAGTATTTTGGCAATCCGCCGCTCCAGTTCAAATGCACCTCACCGGAATACTCAGCCCACGGCAACCAATGAGCGCCTATTATCTCTACATTATCCACGGCTATTCCGGTCGCAATATTCCAGATTCCATCGTCGGAATCAAACCAGAAACTCACCCATACTTCTTCTCCGACCAGTTGCCCAATATCAAGGTCCGGTGATTGTACCCATTGCTTCTCCGACACCGTTCTGCCATCTGTATGAAACAACAGCACATCCTGTTCCCCTGTATGCGCCCATACCTCAAATATATCTGCATTCCTGTCCGGATCCGGAATGTACTCCACATCACGATAATACATGAAACGCAACTTTGCATTCGCAGTGTCCACTTTGATAAATGGCATCTCCAATACTCCGGATGTGCGCTTCCCTATATCATAATTGCACTGATCCTTCTTCCCAAAATACATGATCTTGCTTCCCGACGGGTACGGCTTCGGCAAGCAATTAGAACTATCATCAAATATCCCCCATAACCCGTCAGGCCACATCCATTCCCAATTAGCAGCGCCATTCTCGAATGTCCCCATCGGCGAATACTTGCTCACCAGCAACAGCACTTCATCTTTCGGCGTCTCCCATCCGGTATACGTGAATCCCGCTCGCAACACCCCCTCGCGTTGATCCGGTGTCGGATGCACAACTACTACATTCACTAAACAACCGGAATAATTCGTTGCCTCGCTGTATTGATACGCTGCGCTCCGTTCATAATCGGTTATTCCATTCCCCAGCTCCAGCTCGCTGGCTCGCACCGGCTCGCCCGCTAATTTATATGACAACTCATACGGTGATTTATTAATATCATCAACGTACATGAAACACGGCTTATGTGCTGGTGTCTTCATCCGTATCGTCGTTGAATCTATTACTTCTACTTGCTCTGCCGGCACACCACCGAAGAATACCTTCGCGCCGCTCATGAAATTCTCCCCCTTGATCGTTACGCGTGTTCCACCTTTGAATATCCCCGAGTCAGGCGTAATGCTGCTCACTACCGGCGCTTTTATCGCAGGATTTACATACCGCCCGGTATGCGCCATATCATGCGCATAACCATTCCAAGCTATCTTCGTCTCATCATAAGCATACGGTAAATCCCAACAAAATACATACGCAGGATATTCGCTGTATAAACAGAATTCACTACCTACACATATCTCAATATCTCCATCATTGTCTAAATCCGTTAATACGCCTGCCCCCCTTGGAAAATTATAATACTCTATAATAATAGGAAATCCATCAACAAGTGTCCCATCAAAATTATATGCAACCAGCACTCCAGAGGGACACCAATCACAGGTTGATCCAGCTGCTATTATCTCCATTTGCCCATCTCCATCAATATCGCCTATGG
>MFGW01000040.1:0-505 GCA_001780385.1 Candidatus Fischerbacteria bacterium RBG_13_37_8
GAAAATTATTGACAATAATCAACTCAGACAAATAGAAAAAGAATTAAAAGAAGACACACCTACTCTCAGCGCCGGCACATGGGGAGCACGCATCACTCTGCTTATCGAGAAAGGAATGCTCGATACTAAAACCGTAGAAAAAATTAAAACAGCTATAGAACAGGAATTGAATGAGGTACAATGTCCCGCTTGCAAAAATTACAATCTTCCAAGCAGTAAAACATGTACGACATGCGGTGCTGATTTGCAGGAATTCGCTGAAGCAATAAGCACTGTTCTCACTCCTCCAAAGCAACCGATTTCTTCCATTCAATTACGCCCAGGCACTGATTTCGGCTCGCGCTATTATATAATCGAAGAAATCGGCAGGGGCGGCATGGGGCGTGTTTATAAAGCAAAAGATAAGGAAGTAAATCAACTGGTCGCACTTAAAATTATTCGGCCCGAGTTAAGCTCTGATTCTGCCGTTGTGGAACGCTTCAAAAGAGAATTGCTCCTGGCTCGT
>MFGW01000040.1:511-7008 GCA_001780385.1 Candidatus Fischerbacteria bacterium RBG_13_37_8
ACTCATGAAAATGTTATTCGCATTCATGATATAGGTGACATTGATGGAATCAAGTATATCACCATGCCATTTATAGAAGGAACAAGTCTTCATGATCTGCTTCACACTACCGGTCGTCTCAGCATTGAACAAGCTATCTTAATTGCTAAACAAATCCTGAACGCACTTAATGCCGCTCATAAAAAAGGCATCATCCATCGTGATCTGAAACCACAAAATATCATGCTTGATAAACATGGACATGTATATGTCATGGATTTTGGCATCGCTAAATCAATCGAAACAAGGGATGCAAGCAAGGACGGATTTCTCGTAGGGACACCGGAATATATGTCACCGGAACAAGCAAAAGGATTACCCTCAGATCAACGCTCGGATATTTATTCATTCGGCATTATCATGTATGAAATGCTCACAGGAGAACCACCATTCAAATCTGAAACGGTTTCCGGCTATATACATCAGCATATTAGTGTTGCTCCGCAGCCACCATCAAAAATTAATCAGGGAATTGAACCTGCATTGGAAAGCATAATTTTAAAAACCATTGAAAAAGAGCCGCAACTTCGTGCACAAAACGCTCAGGAGCTTATCAATGACCTGGAGTTGATGCAATCCGGTGTGGTACCTGCCGGGTCAAAGCGTTCTGCGAAATGGCATCTGCCGGCTATTGCAATAGCAGGTCTGCTTATCATTATAATAGTAATCACTGTCTATTTATGGAAAAGTGCGGCACCAATCCCCGACACTGGGACAACCGGGACACAAATTACTCAGCAACAACCTCCTCTGCCTAAACAGACTGCTGAATGGAAAAACTCAATAGCAGTACTTCCTTTCAAAAATCTCAGCCAGGATACAGAACAGGATTATTTTTGCGAAGGCATGACTGAGCAGATCATCACAAATCTTACCCATATTAAAGAATTAAAAGTAATTGCGAAAACTACAGTAATGAAATATAAAGAGGCGCAAAAGGACATTCGTCAAATTGGCGAAGAACTAAATGTAGCTCATGTCCTTGAGGGAAGTGTACAAAAATCCGGCAGTCGCATTCGCATCGTAGCAAACCTGATTCAAGTTGACAACCAAACGCAGCTCTGGTCTGAACGGTACGATCATGAGCTGAAAGATGTATTCGAAGTCCAGGATAACGTTTCGAAAGCTATCGTGGATGAATTGCATATGACGCTCACCACAGAAATCTCCGCCAGTATAAAAACATCAAAACCAAAATCCGTTGAAGCATACGAATATTACCTGAAAGCTAAATACTATCACGATACACATTACCTGGCTTCGTACAATGAAGAAGAATTTCAACAAGCAATTAAACTTGCAAAGGAAGCTATCTCACTCGATCCGAATTATGCACTGGCATACGCTCTCATAGTTTCTTTTTATAATTCACATTTTATCCATTCTGAAAATCCCGATGATATTACGGAGATGCTGAAATATGCGGATGAGGCATACAAAATTAATCCTGATCTTCCCGAAACGTTAAGAGCCAAGCATCTTGCTCATTTCAATAATGACGAAGATGATAAAGCTTACCTTTATATCAAAAAAGCGCTTGAACTCAATCCCAATGATTTCGATAATAATAATGTTGCGCAAATGTTCAGTGGACGTGTGTATTTATTTTATGAAGCATTTGAATTTCAGAACCGGTGTCTTGAAGTTAATCCTCTTGCATTCAGCATCTACTATGATCGCGGATTTATGCTTACCATGCTCGGTCAACTTGATAAAGCAAAGGATGCTTTTGAAAAATGTCTTGAGCTGAAATCGGATGATATAGAATGCATGGTCAGTTATTCAGAAGTATTGATTTACAAGAGAGAATATGACCGGGCATATAAACTGCTCCAACATGTTGATGAAATCAAGGCAAAGGATGATCCGGCACTCGATGGATTTATTAATAATTTCTGGGCTTTATACTATGCTTCTACAGGAAATAAAGAAAAAGCGCTTTCGCTGAAGAATACATATAGAATATACGCCATGCTTGGCATGAAAAATGAATCATTTACTAAGATGCAAGAAGCTTTACATGAACGCAATTTAAAAATGGAGCTCAGGCTCTCTTACCTGGGTTTGACTCATATTCAATTATTCGATTCAATCAGGAATGATCCCAGATTTCAGGAAATTGTTAAATTACGTAAAAAAGTGTACGACGAGAATCTGAAAAAATATACACTGTTATGAAAATAAGTTCAAGGTTCAATGTTTCCTGAAAAGATAATTGAGTATCAGATATTGTGTTCATGGTTTCTTCTAATATAAAATACAGCAATTTTTTTGAATCATAAATGAATCATAAAACGTCTAACGAATGTGAAAAGACACTGTTCACTGACCACTAAATTGTAAAGGAGTCAATCATGTTCCTAAAAGGGCACCCAGAGACTGGAACAAATAATAGCAATGATATTATAAAAAGGGCAGACACGCTGGTCTGCCCCTACAGCAAAGTTCAAGGAAACTTTGAACTTTGAACTTTGAACCTTAAACTTATAAACATAGGAGGTTGTGTAATGACCAACAATTTATCTCTTATCATGCTTGTCGCTGTATGCCTTATTGTTCTAACTGTTGCTGTTAGTGCAGAAGAAGGAATGTACGTGCTCGACCAGATTGATCCTGCTCTCTTTCAAAAAATGAAAGCACTTGGTTTAGAATTAACAAAGGATCAAATATATAATGAACAGGGGACAGGCATTGCTTATGCAATACTAAACCTGGGTGGAGGAACCGCATCATTTGTTTCATCAAATGGATTAATGCTTACTAATCATCATGTAGCTTTCGCTGCAATTGCCCGCATCAGCACTCCAGAGAAAAATTATATCGAGGAAGGATTCCTGGCAGCAACACCGAAAGAAGAAATACCCGCTCCCGGATATCAAATACTGGTACTTCAATCAATGAAAGATATCACCGATGAAATGCTATCAGCCGTCAAACCAGGAATGACTGATTTGCAACGACACAATGCCTTAGAAATGAAAGACAAGGAAATTGTCAAGCGAGAGGAAAAAAAAGGAGAAGTGGAATGTAGAATTGCTGAAATGAACCAGGGTGCTCAGTACTATCTCTTCACCTATTTTAAAATCAAAGATATTCGCATTGTGTATGTACCGCCTGATGCGGTCGGTAATTATGGAGGAGAAATTGATAATTGGATGTGGCCGCGGCATGAAGGTGATTTCTCATTCTTGAGAGCCTATGTCGCACCGGATGGAAAAGCAGCCGAATTCTCGTCAACTAATGTTCCCTATAAACCAAAAGTGTCTCTTAAATTCTCCACAGCCGGTGTTAAGGAAGGCGATTTTGTCATGGCGATCGGTTACCCAGGAAGAACAAATCGCTACAGGACTTCGCATGGTGTTAAATTAGACATGGAATTCAGATACCCCTTCACAATCAAAATGGCAACCGCAATTATTAATACCTTCGAAGAAATTTCTAAAAAAGATAAAGAAGCTGCTATCAAACTGTCCTTTTATATTAAAGCATTCGCAAACGTGCTTAAAAATAACCAGGGTATGTTAGAAGGACTCGAGAAAATTAATCTGCCTGAGAAAAAAGAAGCTGAAGAAAAAGCATTCATGGAATTTATCAAATCAGATCCCGAACTTGAAAAAAAATATGGAACCGTTTTGAATGATATTGGAGAATTATTCAAAAAAGCAGGTCTTATCAGGGAACGCAGTGCATTGTTGAGATACTGGGGATTTGCCAGTCCTCTCTTTAATGCAGCATCTACTATAAATAAATGGACACTCGAACAGGAAAAAAAGGATATGCAGCGTGAACCGGGGTACCAGGAAAGAGACCTGCCGGATATTAAATTAAGACTCCAGGTAATGCAACGTTCACTTGTTCCCGAAGCTGACCGTAAAGCAATGGAACTCTTTCTGAAAGAAGCACTCGCACTCCCTGAAGATCATAAATTCACCTCCCTTGAAAAAATAATCTATACAGATCCTAATATACCAAAGGAAGAAGCACTCACCACTTTCCTTGACAAATTATACGCGGAAACTAATCTCACTTCTGCTGAAGAAAGAATGCGATTCCTGTCCATGAAAAGAAAAGATTTGATGAAAATAAAAGATCCCTTCATTGAATTTGCATCAAAATTAGAAGAAGAACGTGAAATCATCAGAATAAAAGAGAAAGAAATTGCAGGCGCAATGTCAAAAATCGCACCTCTTTACCTTGAAGGTGTTGCACTCTGGAAAAAAACAAACCTCTATCCTGATGCTAACAGTACTATGCGTATGACCTACGGTCAAGTTAAAGGATACTCCACTCACGATGCAGTTATGTATCGCTACATCACTACTTTAACCGGTATGATTGAAAAGAATACTGGTGAAGATCCATTCATATGTCCTGAAAAACTTATCAAAGTTTACAATGAAGGTGATTTCGGCTCCTATGTCGACAAGAATATTAATGATGTGCCTGTAGACTTTCTTGCTACAACAGACAGCACCGGTGGAAATTCCGGAAGCCCCGTTGTCAATAATAAGGGAGAAGTAATCGGTGCTCTCTTTGACGGCAACTATGATGCACTCTACAGCGATTATTACTTTAATCCGGAAATGACACGCAGTATCAATGTTGATGCACGCTACATTCTCTTCATCGCCGATAAATTGAATAATGCTACCAGTCTGCTGGAAGAATTGAATATTAAGTAGGGACTGGGGAATAGGGAATAGGGAATGGGGAATAGGCCCTTGATCGTGAAATTCTTGCATTTTTGGCAAGAAAAAAATTCAACCACAAAGAAAACATGGGTCCGCCCCTACACTTTTAGCCTTTTATTTTAAGTTGAAGAGCTTATAACTGAATTGAACAAAAATATTATATCCGCCTATATCGAGTGCTTCAATTTCCTGTTCATCCTTAAAATTGGTTGATGAATAAGTTAGGCCAGCAGATAGTGACCATTTCTCTCTCGGATAAAACAATATTCCGCCACCTACTTCATAACCAAAATTACTTCTGCTGGTTGAAATTCCCGTATCTATCCATTTTTCATTGAATTTGGCATAATGAAATCCGCCCATGAGAAAAGGCTGCATCTTCGTTCCCCCAAAATAGAAATAGGTATTGAACGGAATTATCATTGCACTGAGACTCACTTTGTCTGGCTCAATCCCAATAACATCCGACTCCAGAATCGTTTCACCACTTTTCTTAAAATAACGAAAACCAGTGAGAAATTTTAACTTTTCTTTCCAGAATAAACTCACGCCAAAAAATGTCGGGTACGTACTGCCATATATCGTTTGAAATGTTGTGTTCGATGAACGGAAAAATCCCTGGCTCAATTCAAGATTAATAGTGTTCTTATCCTCACTCAGCAACAAAACACTACTCACCACCAATAAAAAAAGTGTCAGAACTATACCTTTTTTCATAATTGATTCTTTCATCATAATCCTAAACCCCACTTATTCATTATACTGATTTCATCTTTTTATGCCATTCGCTGACAATCAGCACTCATCGCTGAATTGCCAATCATCTATATTGACAAACATTTTTGCTGATGATATATTTAGCAAATATTAGATAATACTAAAATGAAAAAGGTTCAGCATTGTTTTGCGAGTTCTGCGAAGCAGAACGTGGCAATCCCGAACGGATTGTAAGAAATATAAAAGTCAGGGATTGCCACGCTTTGCTTCGCAAAGCTCGCAAAGAATGCGTACTAGGATTTATCGCAACAAGTTCAGTGAAGGTTCTTTTATTCTTAAGCACTAGAATCCTTGACCCCTTGAATCCTTATTTTAAAAGGAGATGCTTGTAATTATGACCCCCGATACAGAAAAAAATGATTTGTCCGTTTTAAAAATTCAACATGAAGACAATGATACGTATGAAACTCATACAAAACGCAAACGACGCACTCTCATTGTCTTCATTATAATTATTGCAGCACTCATCGGTGCCACAATTGCTATTAATCCCTTCAGTCGCCCTGCACAGGTTCAAACAACCACTGTCGTAAGTCTTTCTCCCACACAAGCCGCTACTATTCTGAATGCAAGTGGATATGTGGTCGCACAACGTGAAGCTGCCGTGGCTTCGAAAGCTACCGGTAGACTGGTTTTCCTCGGTGTGGAAGAAGGCGACCAGGTAAAAAAAGATCAAATATTAGCACGCATTGAAAGCGAAGATGTGGAAGCACAACTCGCACAAGCGAAAGCAAATTATAACTATGCAGTTGCTACGCTGGGTCAGGCAAAAGCAGAATTGACCGATGCGGGATTACAATATGGACGAATGAAAAAACTGCTCAAAGATCAACTCGTACCGGAAACTGAATATGATGCGGCAGAAGCACGCTACAAAAGTGCACAGGCTTCAGTAGAAGCAACCGAAGCTAATATCCGCGCAATGTCTGCAGGAGTGCAAGCTATGGAAGTAGCGGTCGAGAATACCAATATCCGTGCTCCTTTCGACGG
>MFGW01000040.1:7023-10517 GCA_001780385.1 Candidatus Fischerbacteria bacterium RBG_13_37_8
ATACGCAGATGAAGGTGAAATGGTTGCTCCCTTTGCCGCGGGAGCTAATGCACGAGCCTCCGTTCTTACCATTGCTGATATGGAATCCATGCAGGTCGAAGCTGACGTCTCCGAATCAAATATCGAAAAAGTGAAAATTGGTCTTCCCTGCCAAATTATTCTCGATGCATACCCGGAAAAAGCCTACCACGGCATCGTACATAAAATAGTTCCTACGGCAGATCGATCAAAAGCTACTGTCCTGACTAAAATTCGTTTCACCGACCGCGATAACTTCGTCCTGCCTGAAATGAGCGCTAAAGTCGCTTTCCTCTCTGAATCCTATGCTACCGACAATAACAATGCATCTAAACTCGCCGTCTATTCAACTGCTATCGTGAAACGTAATGACAAACAAATTGCCTTCAGAATCATGGAAAAAGAAAATAAGGTAGAAGAAGTCACCATCGAAACCGGCAGCACTATCGGCGATTACATGGAAATCATAAGCGGTCTCAAACTCGGTGATAAAGTAGTGCTGAATCCTGGTGAAGAACTGAAAAATGGCAGTAAAGTGCATATCGCCCAATAAATTTAACCGGGCAGGTCAGACAGAACAAGGATATCTCTGACTTTGTGAACTTGTGAACACCTGAATTGTGAACACCTGTCCGCCACTTTTGGAGTAACCTAATGGACTCAATTGTTAGCGTGCAAAATGTAGTAAAAGCATACCGGCGCGGGAACCGCAATATTCCGGTTCTGCATAATATTTCCATCAATAACCCGAAGGGTGATTTCTTTGCTCTCATGGGTCCATCAGGTTCAGGGAAAACGACACTTCTTAACCTGATTGCAGGCATCGACCGCCCTGATAGTGGAAAAATTATCGTGGCAGGTATCGATATATCACAATTAAGTGAATCCGCACTGGCAAAATGGCGTGCACGGCATGTAGGTTTTATCTTTCAATTTTATAACCTGATTCCTGTACTGACAGCTTTTGAAAATGTCATCCTGCCACTTAGCCTGACAAAATTATCCCGGAACGAACGCAATAAACATGTAATTGCTGCTTTAAAAGTAGTAGGATTAGCACATAGAATGGATCATTATCCACGGCAACTGTCCGGAGGCGAAGAACAACGTGTCGCCATCGCACGCGCTATCGTCACTGACCCGACAATTCTTGTAGCAGATGAACCAACAGGTGATCTCGATAAACGCTCCGCAGAGGAAATCCTGAATTTGATGGAACAACTGAATGATGAATTCGGCAAAACAATCCTCATGGTCACTCATGACCCGCGAGCTGCTGAACGTGCTCATACATTGCAATACCTCGATAAAGGCGAATTAGTTGAACGCACCTGAACAGCGCGTTCTTTTTGTTCATAATACTATGTTTATTCTTAATATTATTAAGGCGAACACATGGGTCCGCCCCATACTCTGTGCCTTTGAGGGCGGACACATGTGTCCGCCCCTACACTAAACATCATGCTGGTATTTAAGATTCTATTTAAAAATTTATTTCGTCACAAATTGCGAACGTTTCTTACCATAATTGGTGTAGCGGTCGCAGTCCTGGCATTTGGATTGCTCAAAACTATCATTGCTGCATGGTATTATGGTGTACAAGGTTCAGCGGCAAACAGGTTGATAGTCAGGCATGCAGTAGCCTTTATTTTTCCGCTCCCTATTTCCTACCAGGATAAAATAGCGCGTGTGCCCGGAGTAACGCGAGTCTCTCATGCTACGTGGTTTCAGGGTACCTACATCGATATGCAACACTTTTTTCCAAGAATGGCTGTTGACCCTAAAACATATTTTAAGCTCTACCCGGAATTTCTCGTCTCGCAGCAAGAAATGGCAGATTTCCTGCGAGAACGGAGTGCGTGTATCATCGGTGCTAAAATAGCTAAGCAGTATAAACTCAAGATAGGTGACATTATCCCCATCACAGGAGATATTTACCCAGGCAACTGGGAATTCACCGTGCGCGGAATTTACTACGGCAAATACGAATACACCGACCAGACTCAATTGCTGTTTCAATGGGATTACCTCGAGCAGCAATTACGTCAAGTCACTCCAGGCAGAGCTGGATATATAGGATGGTACGTAGTCTGGATTGATAATGCCGATAATGCAGCAGCTATCTCACAATCTATCGATAACCTGTTTAAAAATTCAACTGCGGAAACAACCACCGAAACCGAAAAAGCGTTTCAACAAAGTTTTGTATCCCTGTCAAGCGCTATTATCACCGCTATTGAAGTTATCTCTTACCTGATTGTAGGAATTATTCTGCTTGTGCTGGGAAATACCATGATAATGACAGCTCGCGAAAGAATGACTGAATTTGCTGTTCTACGCACACTCGGTTTTGGCGCTTTTAAAGTTGCTGGTCTTATTCTTGGAGAAGCGTTGGTCATATCATGTTTAGGCGGTGCCATAGGTCTTTTTCTTACCTTTCCGATTATTGGTGCTGTTGCTGCTTCTCTTTCCAATTTTTTCCCGGTTTTTAAAATAGAAACATCAACCTTACTGATGATTATATCACTCGGTATTATTGTTGGCATATCATCCTCTATCATCCCGATACATCGAGCAGTTACCATTCGCATAGTTGATGCACTGCGACAGATTGAATAAAAACATTATGAAATTACCAATTTCATACAATTTAAGAAATCTTTGGAGACGGCGCCTGACCACTTCGTTAACAGTCCTGGGGGTAGCACTGGTAGTGTTCGCATTTTCTGCGGTTCTTATGCTTGCTTACGGTTTGGAAAAAACACTTGTTGCTACCGGCTCAGATATGAATGCTATCGTACTGAGAAGAGGTGCAGACACGGAAATGCTGAGCTGGATATACCGTGAGCGCGGTAATGTTATTAAAACTTTCCCGGAAATCGCACCTGGTCCGGACGGCACTCCACTTATCACCACTGACCTCGTCGTTATAATTAATCTCCTCAAGAAAGGTTCCAATGATATGGGCAATATCATGATTCGTGGTACTACACTGAACGCTTTTCTTCTGCGTCCACAAGTTAAGATAATAAAAGGACATGCTTTTCGTCCCGGCTCCACAGAAATTATTATCGGTAAATCTATTATGAACCGCTTTCAGAATTGTAAAATGGGTCAAACCATTAAATTCGGTCAGCAGAATTGGCTGATCGTCGGTATTTTTGAAGCAGAAGGTACCGGTTTCGAATCAGAAATATGGGGTGATGTTGAAGAAATGATGCCTATCTTCGGAAGACCTGTATACTCCATCATGACATTCCGTATGAACAATCCCAATGATATTAAATCAATTAACGACAAGCTCGATAAAGACCTTCGCCTGAAACAATACATCGCTAAAATTGAAAAGGCTTACTACGCTGAACAATCTGCGTTCATGGCAAATTTCATACGCATTCTCGGCTTGATAATCACTATCATCTTCAGCATCGGTTCCACGATCGGCGCCATGATTACCATGTACACCGCGGTAGCTA
>MFGW01000040.1:10542-10693 GCA_001780385.1 Candidatus Fischerbacteria bacterium RBG_13_37_8
CCATGCTTTTTGCTGTTGCAATGGGATTTCTCGGTGGTTTCCTTCCTTCGGTACGAGCCGCCAGACTGCAGATCGTAAACGCACTCCGCACGGCATAAAATGGGGAATAGTTGAGGAAGGGATCAGCCCCATTATTCTTATTCGTGCTCTT
>MFGW01000040.1:10754-11015 GCA_001780385.1 Candidatus Fischerbacteria bacterium RBG_13_37_8
ATTAAGGTTCTTGCATTGAGTAAAATAAATGTGCTATAGTTACAGTGCACTTTGGAAAATGGAGGTAGTTATGAACAATAATCATTATTTTCACAATTTAAGCCGGAAAATCATTCTAAAAGGTTCTTCTTTGCTCTATCTCAGAAGAAGATTCTTAGAATTTTCAAAAACTTTGTGCCTTTGTGCCTTTGTGCCTTTGTGCCTGTTTTTTGGCTTAAGTTTGTTTTGTACGGCCGATGATGGCACCGGATATAAATTAAT
>MFGW01000040.1:11035-11303 GCA_001780385.1 Candidatus Fischerbacteria bacterium RBG_13_37_8
CAAATATTGTAAGAAGTCTTGCTGCACAACAATTTGATATTGCCGGAGTTAACAGATATGATCATTGGATTGATATTGTAGGTACTGATCAAGATGAAAAAAGACTGCAGGAATTGGGATACGCTTATAAAATTATAGAATATTCTCATCCGCTTGGAATCGGAGCGCTTTCCGATTATTTTGATCCTGTTGAAATATCCGCAGCAATGGATCTTGCTCAGACAAATTATCCTACCATCGCAAAGAAAATCCTGGTGAAAGGTCCCCT
>MFGW01000040.1:11340-12114 GCA_001780385.1 Candidatus Fischerbacteria bacterium RBG_13_37_8
GACAATGTAAACTCACATGAAGATGAACCGGTATTTATTCTGGATTGTCAGCATCATGCACGAGAAGTAATGACCCCTGAAATAGCAATGGATATGATAAATTATTTAACTACAAACTATGCCTCAGATCCGCAGGTGCAGAATTGGGTAAACAATATTGAAATTTACATTGTTCCCAGCATAAATCCCGATGGAGCCTGGTATGTATTCAATAATAGCAATATGTGGCGCAAGAACAGACACAACGGAACCTGTCCCATTTATTATACTGATTTGAATAGAAATTACAGTTTTAATTGGAACGCATGTGGAGGTTCCAGCGGTTCGTGCGCTGACGATACCTATCGTGGTTCAGCCACTCATTCAGAAATGGAAACACTGGGATTAAATGATTTTGTTCACTCCCTATATCCTGTTTTTAGTTTATCGTACCATTCATACGGTGAATATTTAATGTGGCCTTATGGTTGCGGCGATTCGGATGAAGATGCTGCGTTATTTGAAGTAGGTTCAGCGCTCAATAATATTCTCGAGAATGATAGCGGGCTAACCGGTCAATATGCAATAGGTGATATTTATTCGACGATATATCCGGCTGATGGAGGCAGTGTTGATGATATTTATGGAGAAACCGGGGCTGCTTCATATATAATAGAAGTTAATTCAGGGGGGTTTCAGCCAGATTATGCCACGTGGCGTAACATAACTGTTCAGCGACAGCGCGTAGCTTGGAAATTCATGTTAGACCATACCTTAGACACACCCTCCATCCAG
>MFGW01000040.1:12224-12927 GCA_001780385.1 Candidatus Fischerbacteria bacterium RBG_13_37_8
ATAATGACACGTATCCGGATAATTGTGAAACTTCAACTGCCCAGGTTACTATACAAAGCGTCGGAACCTCTACCGCACTGAATGTGCAGGTCACTATAACTTCAGCATCACCATTCATTTCCGTTACGACGCCTATGCCGATTAATCTCGGCAATATTCCCTACCAGGGAACAGCAAATACAAACTTTACCTACACTATAGGAATGGGCGCCAATAAAGCTGCATGCATGCAAACTGGTAATTTCAATATCAGCGTAATTGCACAAGGGCAAAATCCGCCTGATCAAAATTCATTCAGTTTTTCACATGAAATAGATGAGATCACCGGTAATAAAACCTGGGCATTCGAGACAGACCTCGAAGGATGGACTGTCCCGCAGGGAACCTGGGCATTGAGCACTGCACGGTATAATCCCGGCGGCAGCACCAAAAGTCTTCATTCATCCCAATACCTGGATGGACAATGCGATGTTACACTATCTCCACAATTCCAACCAACTTCAACAACCCAGTTGACCATTCCAAACTGGTATTCTACTGAGCCCATGGCCGGATACTGGTATGATAGAGCCAATGTGCGCGTAATCCAGGGCACTACAAGGACGCTTATCAGTCCCACCAGCGGCAAACTTTATAAGACAGGAACATATTACAATTGGAGCAGCTGTCTTATGAACACTAACCCGGGATGGTGTGGCAATGC
>MFGW01000040.1:12951-21908 GCA_001780385.1 Candidatus Fischerbacteria bacterium RBG_13_37_8
TTCCGTGTTCAACTTAAGCTCCTACGCCGGTCAAAATATAAAACTGGAAATAGCTTACCTTACCGATCCTATGACTAATGATGAAGGAGTCTATGTGGACGATATAAGCGCGACGTCTATTAAATATAACGGCTGTGATGTGCAAACAGATACCTGCACTGCATCAGCTCCTCCAGGACGCGTCAATAACATGACAATAAATAAATCAGGCGGTAATTTTCAACTAGGCTGGACACCCGTGGCAGGAACCTGCACAGTAACCTGCTATGATATTTATCGAGGAACATTACCTCTTCCTCCTTATAATCACGGTCCTATAGCTTGCTGCGTCACCTCCTATACCGATACCACCGCATCAGGCAGCCATTACTACCTGGTTGTTCCTGAAAATACTGATAATGAAGGTTCATATGGCAAAAACTCCTCAGGCACTGAAAGACCACAAGGCTCAACTCCATGCAGACCACAAGATATCACTGTCTGTAATTAATATGATATCGTAAGAAAATATGCTTTACGAGCATTTTGTAGGGGCGAATTTTGTGCTCGCCCCTATAATATATCCCTTACGAGGAGTACAAGAAATTGGCAAATGCCTCGTTCGCTATCACTTGATCCCTTGAATCCTTATATACATAGGAGCCCATGCCCCTAAAGGAGCACCCAGAGATAAGAATAAATATTATGAATGATATTTTAAAAAGGGCGGGCGCATAGGTCCGCCCCTACAACAAAGTTCAAGGAAACCTTGAACTTATTCACATAGGAGAAATAACATGCAATTAAGGTTAGCTATTATTTTTATTCTCGTACTATTTATTATCGGGTGTGGGAACTTGCTTGAAAAGCAGAAAAAAGATGCTGCATCGGCCATCGAAGCATTGCAGAAAGGTGATTTTGAAACTGCCACTCAGGCGTCTGAAACCGTGCTGAAGAACAATAAAGATAATGCATATGCGAATCTTGTGCATGCCATTGCAGGATACAAAAGTACTTTAAGCAAACTCTATACCGGTATTTCAAAAATGGAACGACTCACTGATTTGAGCATAATCAGCATACTCAAGGAAACAGAAACCGGTCTTAAGTTCGTTGCTGATGACCTCGAAAAAGCGTCGAAACCGAAAATAGAACTGGAGTTGTGTATGGCATGCTGGCAGCATGATTGGAATCACAACGGCAGAATTGACAGCAACGATGAAAAATTATTCCAGATAGAACTCGATGAACAAGGCAAAGAATTACCCGCAAATGATCCACGACGCAAACCAACGTTTCACTTCGATGAAGGCGATGTGATGTGGGCACGCGCTTTTGTAAGTTTCCAACGTGCTGCAATCAATATCATACTCGCCTATGATTGGAAAGCATTGATGGACTTATTTGAAAAGTCGCTTCCGGCAGAATTGAAACTTTCGCTGACAGCGCCGGAACGTATCGCAGAAAGCCGCAAACAAATTCTTGAAGGAATCAAATATGCTCAACAGGCGCGCATGATGTACCTGAAAGAAAGCGATGATGATCGTGAATGGATACCAAATCCACACCAGAAAAATCATCCTCTGCCATTACCCGTGGATGATGAATTATACGAAACATGGCAGGGCATTCTGCAGGATGTGCAAAATCTTACTGAAGGAAAAGAAGGTCTCAGTGTGGCAGAAATAGCACAACTTGGCGATCATCAATGGAAAACACCTCCGAAAGGATTTATCAATATCGGTAAAATGCTCGAAAAACCAAAAGATATTGTTATTTCATTGGATACTCTTGAGCAAACCATACTCTCCCAGAGCAGACAAAACGAGGAGGTTGAAGCAATTGAAACAGTGCTCAAAGAACTTTTTGGAGATTATTATGTACCCGAAATGAAATCCTCGCCTATCCTCAAAAAATTCCTTCGCATGAAAGCCGAAATTCAACGCCAGGAGGAACCACTCGGTCGCAAAATGCGCTACCTTCTCTGGCTGAATTAAATAGGGGACAGTCACCTATTTTTTATTTTATGAATTGATTTATTTTCTGAGCAGCGGTTCTGCTTTTTTGTGAACGTTCCAGCAATTCCTTCTTCATAATTGCATTACTGGTAGTTTGTGCTTTTAATTCATAAAGTACTGCTTGCTGGATCATCGCTTCAGCAGATTCAGGATTGTGAGCAATTGCCTGTTCTGCCGCTCGCAAGCCAGCATCAATAACGTTATCTGCCTGTTTCGAATTATTGATGAGCCAGTCCGCTTCCCACCTGTAGGAAGCTGCCATAACCGTCCAGGATTCAGAATCACCCGGATTTATCTTCATTGCCTTCTTAAGAGCCTCGCGCGTAGCTCTTATGAATGCAGTAGGTTGTTGATTGTTATGCATCAGCCACCGTGCCTGGATAAGTTCTGCAGTAGCCATATTCCCGTATGATTCATAATAATTAGGATTCAAACGAAGCGCCTCGAGAGCTGCCTTGCGCGCTTCATTAACTGATTGAACAGGATTGCGCTGCTTGTTCAATTCATACTCAGCTTTAACAGTGTATAAAGTGCTTTTATTCACCCACGTCAGATCCCAATTAGAATTAATGCCAAGAGCAGTATCAAGGCTTGCCAGTGCTTTCTCACAGGCTTCTTCGGGATTCTTATCCGTCATGAGTAAATAAGCAGCTTTCAGCACGTATGCCCTTCCAAGATTAAGATTTGCAAGTGCATGATTTGGATTTATCGCAAGGGCAGACTGAAAACTCTGTACAGCACTCTCTAATGAAGCAAGTGGATCAATCCCATGATCGGTTTCATAAGCTGCTTTATCATTAAAGGCATCACCAAGGTTGCTGTAAGCAAGTACATAGCGTGGATTCAAACGTAGTGCTGAATGAAATGCTTCAATAGATTCTGAAAGCAGATCGATCGGATTCTGACCATGATACCGTTTCCAATTTGCCAGGTAACCGAGACAGATACCGAGGTTGTTGTAGGTCATTATTTGACTTGGATTCAGTTTTATAGCAGAATAAAAACTATCAATAGCATGTTGAAAAGAATCTTGCGGATCCAGGCCACTATTCATTTCAAAAAAGCCTTTCTGCTGATATGCAGTAGCAAGATTTCGAAAGATATCATCATTTTCAGAATCAATAGCAATAGCTTTATGTGCTTCATCAATTGCTTCCTGCAGAATAATTCGCGGATCATTTCCCGTATCTAATTGATATTCGCCCCATCTCCAAAGAGCAATTATTTTACCTACATAGGCTTGCATGGATTTAGGATATGCCTGAAGCGCTTGATTGCAATAAGTCATTGCATCTTCATAAGTCTTCTGCGGGGAAACACCAAGCTGATATATTTGCATAATAATCATGCTGTTTTGCAGTCCGCATACCCTCTCATAAGTACGTGGATCGCTTCTTCCGATTTTTATTGCAGCTTTATAGTTTGTTTCTGCTTCTCTATAAAGCCGCACCGCCTCATCATAATTACCGGCATTGCGTTGCTCATTAGCAAGCATTTGATATGAATCGCCCGCTATCATCTGCGCTTCATAGAGCCACGGTGCATTCATGGATATTGATGATGCGGTATCAATTGCTCCACGGTAATTCTCTGCAAGATACCGGAGAAGTATCTCTACATAGCTTGCCTCGGCAGTTTGCGCCTGACGTCCCTGTTCAATAAATTGCAGTGCAGGTTTTCTGAACTCATTGTCCAGCTCCTGCAATCGTGCAGCACGCAAATCTTTATTCTGCATTCGTTGTGCTTCCTCGAGGTTTTGCCGGTATAATTCAGCCAGGGCAATTCCCATCGCATAAGCTGCTTCCGGTTCACGATACCGGTATTCATCCCATGCAGAACGAAGTTCCGTCAACGCTTTCCCATAATCTTCCATTGCCATATAGCCCCGTCCTAACGCATAATGACCGGGTCCCTCTGTTACTCTGCCAAGTTGTTTCATGTTATCTCTTACCCAATCCATTTTACCGGTAATAAAACTGCGCGTGTACGTTATATCATGCAAAGGAAGCAGGTATGACCTGTTCACAAATGTCTCCATCTCTTTTATCACCTGCCCGAAATGCTGCGCCGCACGCAAACCGGCTGCGCTTTGCAGCCTGGATTGTATTGCAATACCAGCAAATAAAGCGGTAACAACAATGAAAACACTTATCAGGACAGTCACAAATCTATGCTTTTTTATTTTTTTAGACACCCGATAGGTAAGGCTGGTTTTTCTCGCCTGGATAGGATCCCCGGATAAATATCGTTCAAGATCCTCTGCCAAAGCTCGCGCTGATTCATAGCGGCGATGTGACTCCTTCTCAACACATTTCATCACAATAGTTTCAATATCAGAGGGTATCTGCGATTTGATTTTGCGCAAGGGAACTGGTTCCTCTTCAAGCACTTTTATCAATATGTCAACTGTGCTCCGGGCTTCAAATAATGGCTGTCCTGCCAGTAATTCATAAAGTGCGGCACCCAAAGAATATACATCTGTCCTGCGATCAAGTTTGTCGATCTCTCCCCGTGCCTGTTCGGGTGACATATAAAGAGGTGTACCCATTACTACTCCCATACTGGTTAATCCTGGCGCCCCCGTTTCCTTGGCAAGTCCAAAATCCATAATGTACGGTTTCAATTGACCTTCCTGTGTTTGTTCAACCATAATATTGCCCGGTTTAATATCACGGTGAATAAGTCCTTCTCTATGAGCTGCATGAAGCGCTGAAGCTACTTGACTCATAATTATTATTTTTTGTTCGAGCGTCATATGTGACGCAGCATCTCCAATTGTCTGTCCCTGAATATACTGCATAGCAATATATGGCTTCCCTTCATATTCCCCCACCTCGTATATCTTGCAAATAAAATCATGTTCAACTTTTGCCTGTGAACGTGCTTCTTGCATGAACCGTGCAATCATCGCAGGATCATTTCCCCTGATAAGTTTGAGCGCAACATTCCTCCCTAGCGTGATATCGTATGCTTTATATACTTCTCCCATCCCCCCTGCTCCAATTAATTCTTCTATCCTGTACTTCCCCCATGTTTCATTGCAGCGCAAAGCATACATCCGCTCATCACCCGCTGGCTGTTCATCTATAGTTTCTTTTGTTGATGAGCTGCCATCATGTTGCGGTAATTCATCAGAATCACCTGCAAATGGTGCCGCCTGCGTTTCCTTGTCATGCGTATCATCATGATTATTCATGCTTCTTTTTCTCTACCCCCTCATTATAATATATTTATCACGACTTACACAATCATTTTCAATTCTCTCCAGAAAAACGCGGAAAATAAAAGAAAGGTATAGGTATAAGCAGTTGCAACCTTAACCTTTACCTCTACCTATTCCTATACCTCCTTTTGCTCTTGTTTCTATGATTTTTTGGACAGAATACTTACATTTTTGGCAGATGCTTTTACCGCATATTTTATATATAATGATCAAGAAGGACATTATGCTATGACAGGAATTAATAAATGCCTGATGAATTTAATGCACAAACGCTTTTGGAAAAAAACAGTAGTTGTTATAATTGCTGCTCTTTTGTATGGAGCCAGTACTTATGCGGAAGAAACTAAAAATAATGTAAGCGTCATAGCAGGAATCAGCATGATCGGAAAATACGGTTCAGTTGATAATTTTATGCCCGGTGTAAATGATTTTCCGGTTGTTCCAGCGCATCATGTCTTTTCCTTTTCATTCTCATACGCACGTAATCTCTGGAAGGGAATGCATACTGAAGTTGATTTTCGTTCCTTTTCTTCTACAGAAATTACTCTGGTCGAACCAGTCACAAATGATGAAATTACGCTCGACACATCGAAACATTACTCGCTGACAGCTAATGCAATGTATCGCTGGACAAAAGACCGCTTCGTATTTTATGCAGTCGCTGGTGCGGGCATTGATAAGATTGCTAAAACGGAGCCACAGGTACTTCAATCCAAAATGAATAATCAGGTAATCGTTGCATCGCCTGAAGATTTAACTGACCTGGTAATAGATGTCGGTGGTGGAGCCGATGTGCGCTTATGGAAATCATTATATCTGCGAGTGGACATTCGCTACTTTTATATTTTTTCTTCACCTGAACGTATTGCCAGTACCACCTTTTCTGCCGGAGTTTCTTATGCGTTTTAGCATCTTTCAATTTCATAAATTTTTTATATCCTCTGAATCCTCTCCCTTCTTTCTGTGTTCTCTGTGGTTCATTCTTTATCCCCAACAAAACATAATATGAGGTGCAAAATAATGACCCCGAAATTCAATAAAGTACTATTTCTTTTATTCTTTATCTCTGTGGTTTTCATGCTCGGAGCAATCAAAAATCCGGAACAGGTAGAGCTTCAAGCATCGGGTGTAATCATGCCGCCTGCGAATGGCTGCTACGCAGGAGTATTTCCCGGATGGGGTCCTTATGAAGATAATGTGGAGACAGCACAATTGACCAATTTTGCCAATATGGTCGGAAAAGGTGTGGCAATCGTTCCTTTCTCAGTCTTCTGGGGACGAAATACCGTGTCAAACCAGCAACTCAATGCTATAGCTGCATACGGTGCCGTTCCCTTACTGAGATTAATGCCGTGGGGTGAACCGTACTGGGAACCAGGATATCAATCGCAATATTCGATGCAGAAAATTATCGATGGGCAGTTCGATCAATACATCGCACAATGGGCAGATGTAGTGAAAAATTTCAACAGACCGGTTATGGTAACCTTTGGCGTTGAGATGAATGGCGATTGGTTCCCCTGGTCCGGCATTTACCAGGGTGGCGGAACTTCATTCGGTTTCGGAGATTCCTCACGCGCAGATGGCCCGGAGCGATTCGCTGCCGCATACCGTCATATCATACAAATATTCCGCAACCGCGCTGTTATGAATGTCACATGGTTGTTTCACGTGAACAATCAATCATTTCCGGAAGTCTCATGGAATACCTACGATGCATATTACCCCGGCGATGACTACATTGATTGGATCGGCGTCAGTATCTACGGCGCTCAAACAAATGATGAAGACTGGGAAAGCTTCAACTCTCTTGCCGAACCTGCTTATGCAGCTTTAAAAGCACGTTTTTCTCATAAGCCAATTATGCTTGCCGAATGGGGTGTCGGTGAATTCCCTTCAAAAGGCAACAAGGCTGATTGGTATACCGAAGCATTAAATAAAATACGCACCGATTACACCCTCTTCAAAATGATAATCGTGTATCACGAACGATGGGAAAATGACGATGGCTCCTTCTCCGACCTCCGTGTTGACTCCACACCTGCCGCTCTTCAAGCCTACAAAACCGGTATCAACCAGGATTATTTTATCAGCACAATTACCACTGCTGAACAAACAAAAACCGTTATCCGACCTCGATAATAAAAGCGTTTTTTGCTGAAAAATTTGCAGAGCCCTCCGAAACGACGATGGAACCTTCGTTCCAACATGGGCTAATGTTATGCTACGACCCCCACCCTAGTGCGTACATGGCGCCAACGACAAAATACGAATCGTCATCCTCGTACCCGGGAGTATGTAGCTCTGAATCAATAAGGTCGGAATAGCTTGCCGTTAAATTCAAAGTACCCTTCGGAAGGGTGATTGGCAGACTTGCCTGGAGACTATAATCGCTGAAGCGTGTACCCGGATTCTCATAGACAAAATTCCCTTCTACAAACTTCGCACTGCTATACCCCAGGTTCGCTTTCAAAGTCAGTCCATCACTCAGCTCCTCCTTAAATAACTTAAATGTATGCGAAGCACTAAATATTACCGATACTCCATGAACCTCATCAACATCCCAATAAACCATCACCGAAGGATTCAGAATGGTATTGAATGACACACCGGCAAACACCTCCGTCGTTGCATCAGCATCGACATGCAGAAATGTGTACGCTATTACTCCTCCTGTTATATTGACCTTCTCCATCTCTTTTGCATAGGTAAATGTATAATCAATCTCCGTTACATTCCCTCGCAAATCATTAGCATCAGTTAAATCCACATTTGCCCATACATTAGCTGAAAATCCATGTTCAGATAAAGTTACCGACGTCTGAAACACACTCCCGTCATTGAGTATTATTCCGCGCCATACATACGCAGAATAGATACTGAAATCCATTGATACTTCCGCGGCAAAAGCCGGCATCATCGCACCTAACACTATAATGATGCAACAAAAATATTTCACTGCTATCTCCTCGGGGGACAGGTATTTACATGTTTACACAAAATAGCATCTTATGATAAATCGACTATATCTATTCTGCTATTGTACCAATATGAACATTAATTTTGCAAGAATAAATATTGACTTACTGGGGTAAATAAAGCTACAATTATTGCTGAAAAAGCATTTTGATATTATTATTGAATACTCCAATTTTAAAAAGGAGGAGTAACAATGAGACAAGTATTACTATATCCCGGAGAAGATAATTACTGGATTGCTGAATGTCCAAGTCTTCAAGGATGCATAAGCCAGGGAAAAACCAGGGAGGAAGCGATTATCAATATTAAGGAAGCAATTCAAGCATATATCAAAGCATTAGAAGAAGATGGTTTACCTGTGCCTGAAGAGCACTTTGAAGCTATGCTGGTGGCAATATGAATAAATTGCCAAGAATTTCAGGATTAGAGTGTGCTAAGGCATTAAAAAGAGCTGGCTTTTATCAAAAACGTCAAGAAGGAAGTCATATGATTTTGCGAAAAGATAAGCCTTTTGTACAGGTAGTCATTCCGGCTCATAAAGAATTAGATCGAGGTACATTGCGCGCAATAATAAGAGCAGCAGGGCTCAGCATTGATGAATTTCTTAAACTGCTATAATCATAAATTCTAACCATAAAATTCGCAACAATAAGACTATTCCTTTATCCCTGCAAGTTTCTTCGCATAATTCATGTATTCTTCAATTGGAAGAAGAGAACGTATTACCAGTTTTGCACCATCTGGTGAGCCACCGCCGT
>MFGW01000040.1:21929-22128 GCA_001780385.1 Candidatus Fischerbacteria bacterium RBG_13_37_8
CACCAATTGTAAGCCATTCTATAAGTCGGGCGGCGCGTGCACGCGTCTCAGCAGTGGAATCTTTACCGGCTTTAATAGCATTTTGGATTAATTGACCGTAGCGAGGATCGGTGAAATCCTTGTACGAGGGGAAGCAACCGGTTTCACCAATTCCGCCGGCAATATCCTGGCAGATGCGCTTGGTTTCATACGGCAACGT
>MFGW01000040.1:22152-22950 GCA_001780385.1 Candidatus Fischerbacteria bacterium RBG_13_37_8
TGCAAGAAGTGAATCGGATACCCATGAACCGGCAGGATGTTGTTTGCCCATTGCCATGGCGCCGATTCCCATGCCGAATGTTGTCTCATTATTCACTGCCATCTCAATCAGCTTCGCCATGAACGTCTTAACGTCCAGTCCATTGGCACGCGCAATCATTGCCGCCGCTCCCATCATGATATCACCCTGACCCGCAACACATGCTCCTATACACGCACGATAATTCGCAGTGAAATATTCAATAACCTTCCCGCAATAATTATATTCCCCGCATAAAAACACGCGTTCCTGTGGTACGAATACATCCTCAAATAACAGGTACGCCTGAGTAATTCCTGTATCCGGGATATCAAAGCCATCCTCATATTCGCGCGTATCACTCGGCCGGCGTGTCTCCACAATCGTCAATCCTTCTATATCACGCGGCACAACACATGCCACTGCACAATTCTTGTCTTCCTCTTTGTATGCACTTCCCGGTAAAATGAATATTTCATTAGCAGCAGCTACACCGCATATCATTGCCTTATACCCGCGTATTACAATACCGTCCAACCTTACTTCCTTAATATGCAGCAGCGTATCGGGATCAGGCTGCTGTGACGGCTTTAAACTGCGATCACCTTTCGCATCTGTAAGCGCTCCGGCTACTGTCAATCCTTTCTCCTGTGCAGTGAGGATCCAATTCTTCAACCGTTCCTGGTAATTCGTATGCAGTTCCGCATCCATATCATGCGTGACATTCCACATCACATTCTGCGCATTCCATCCCACACACAACGCTCCACTGCATGTCCC
>MFGW01000040.1:22974-29147 GCA_001780385.1 Candidatus Fischerbacteria bacterium RBG_13_37_8
CAGCTTGGAATTATAAATAATATCTTCGAGGCTTTGCATCATTGAATTAATACGCAGGATCTTATTCCTAGTGAATGTCGAGGTAGTAGTAAAAATATCAGCATACTGTGGATCATGTGCCGCATCGAAGGCACGCGCATGACTTTCCACCGTGCGGCGTGTAGCAGGATGAGTCGTCACATCTTCAATCAAATCACCGAATTTATAAATATTCGGACGCATTACTTTTAAAGAATTCAGATACTCATTACGGATTTTAAGTGACATCAAATACCTCCTGAAAAAGGATTCAAGGATTCGAGGGGCCAAGGATTCAAGTGCAATAGCATTACTATTGTAGAAGAATAGAAACTAATATGCAAGAATAGGGACTAGCGACTGGGGACTAGGGACCTGCAAATTACTTTCTATTCCCTATCCCAAACAAGCCAGAATAAGGAATATCAGAGAATTTTTTTTCGAATCCTTTTTTGCTATTCTCGCGCAGCATATATTTCAGTCATTATGCCTTTTTGTTTTTAAGATTTGTGAGTAGAAAGTTATTTTCAGGTCGCTCTTCCCCAGTCCCTAGTCCCTAGTCCCCAATCACTATTCCCTCTTCTTGCGTGCTGCCAGTCTTTCGTCAATGCTGTATTTTCCCGGTCCCATGATAAACATACTCAGGAACATTATGCCGGCTTCTATTGCATGCGAAGCACCCTGCAGTCCATCGCCTTTGTTTAAATGCATGGTAGTTGCTACAAACATTATACTCATCATGAAAATCAATGCAGGTCTGTATGCAAATCCAATAATTAATAACAACCCACCAAAAAATTCAGAACATGAGGCAAGCATGCCCCACATCGTCGGGGCAAACGTAATACCAAAAAGTCCTAATGCACTGCCAACTTTTGTCCACATTTCCGGTCCAGCAAACAATTTGCCACCTCCGTGAAACATAAACATAATTCCTAATCCGATTCTGCCAACCAGTAAGCCAACATCACGATATTTATTAAGAAAGTTTAATAACATTGTTTTCTCCTTTCAGATCAGAATCAGAGAATCTCGTTTCATAGAATATTATGCATCAACCTACTGCATATTTCAGATTCAGCTATATTCCAATATTATAATAATAACCTTAAATGCCTAAGCTTTATTCCTTAGTCTTATAGTCGCTCTTTCGCCCATAAGGCAAGGAATTTTTCTGCCCATTCAGCCTCCGTTTCCAAAGGCTTTTTAGAAAGCACTTTTTTTTCTGTGGATTGTTTAAAAAATGTCTGCAATTGCAAAATTCCCTTTTTTTCTATTCCAAGCGCTATGTTACTCAATGCAATTTGAATTCTTAATTTATTGGCAAAAGGAAAATCAGGATGATGCGATAAAATTAACTCAGATTTTTCTTTAATCCATTTTGCGCTTTCGATTCCAGAATTTAAATGTGTATTCAATCCATAACCTTCATATGCCTCAGACTCCGGAATGTAAATGCCTCTGGGGGGATAATTGCTTTTGCGCAAATCCACAACAGTATAGTGCGCTTCTATTTTAGTTGGATCATACATCCTATGAAAGTAAGTCCATGCTGTATATATTGATCCGGGAAACTTTTTTAAGAGGTGATTAAACGTTTTGCTTGTTACATCAAGCACCACAAATTCTTCATAATTACCAAATTTTGTAAAAGATTCCTCCTGAATTATTTTGAAAGCTTCAGCATCAACTCCAAAAGGTTTTTCAAAGTAGAATTTTGCACATGCTTTGACATCATTTTTCCAGTGAGAACAAAACTTATGTTCCCCATAGCTAAATTTATCCCATCTTACATTACATGCACAATTAATTGAATATATTTCAATTTCTTGATATCCCGCTGGCTTAAGAAATGGCTTTATTTCAATCTCCGACGAATCTGAATTCTCACTTTGATCTGGATTAGGGCTACCTAAAAGGCAAGAATAGCATTGCTTGCCATCTAAGCTATAATACTCAAATTGCAACGCGGGTAGTTGCTTTGCTGAATTATTCATAATGACTATTTTCACATAAATCGGCTCTGCGGGTATCACATGATCTTTCAAAAACTTAATTTCTACACCCCACCCAGCACCATAGCAAAGAGTGCTTAAAGCTAATAGCACAATTATTGTTTTAGAAAATATTGATGTCATGCTGCTCATTCAGCGCAGAGCACTTCTGCCTGCTCCAGCACCGTTCGCGTAGCTTTTTCCTGTTTATCCGGTGGATAACCGTATTTTCGCAGAATGCGTTTCACCATGATCCGCATTTTCGCACGTATGCCTTCCTTCACCGTCCAATCAATGCTGACATTATTCCGCACAGTTACTACTAATTCACGCGCAATCGTTTTTAATGTCTCATCACCAAGAACCTGCACGGCGCTATCATTAGTCTCCAGCGCATCATAGAATGCAATCTCATCATCATTTAATCCGAGTTTCTCACCGCGGCGCTGTGCATCACGCATTTCTTTTGCCAGCACAATAAGCTCTTCAATGATCTGTGCGGTCTCGATGGCACGGTTCTGATATGCTCGTATTGCATTTTCCAGCATCTCGGTGAATGATCGAGCGAGCACAATATTTGTTCGTGCTCGTGTTTTTATTTCATCATTGAGTAATTTTCGCAATAGCTCCACCGCAAGGTTCTTATGCGGCATATTCTGTACTTCAGCAAGAAATTCATCTGACAGGATCGATATATCCGGTTTCTTTAATCCTGCCGCTGCAAATATATCGATAACCTGCTCCGAAGATACTGCCTTTGATACTAATTGACTGATCGCAAAATCCAGTTCATCCTCCGGACGTATGCGCAGCAATGACGATTTACTCAATGCTGCACGCATCGCCTGAAAAAATGATACATCATCACGAATGGCAAGCGCTTGCTCATGCGGTACGGCAAGTGCGAATGCCTGCGAAAGCTCCGTTACTGCTTTTAATGTCCGTTCTTTCCCCTGATTTTGTTTCAGAATATGTTCTTGTGCGGCAGGCAGTAAAGCAAGCCGTTGTGCAGGAGTCCCGGTTTTCCAGATAGTCCAATCAAATCCATGGAAGAGCCCACAACATATTTCATATTTTTCCAGAAGGACTGCAACTGCCTCTTCCTGATCAATAGCGGTTCGTCCCTTGCCGCCGCTTTGTGTGTAATTCGCCAGCGCCCGGCGCAGATGATCCGCTAATCCAAGATAATCCACGACCAGCCCGCCCGGCTTATCATGAAACACACGGTTCACCCTCGCTATCGCTTGCATTAATCCATGCCCGCGCATCGGCTTGTCTACATACATGGTATGTAAACACGGCACATCAAATCCGGTAAGCCACATGTCCCGCACAATCACTATTCTGAATGAATCTTTCGGATCCTTGAACCGCTTCGCAAGCCCTTCGCGCCGCAACTTATTCCGTATATGCTGCTGCCATTCAAGCTTATCCGATGCAGAACCTGTCATGACAATTTTGATCGTTCCTTTCATATCTTCCGCATCATGCCATTCAGGGCGCAGCTTTATTATTTCATTATATAAATCAACACATATCCGCCGGCTCATGCACACTACCATTGCCTTGCCATCCATTGCCGTAAGCCGTTCCTCAAAATGCAGCGCCAGGTCATTCGCAATCAGATGCAAGCGCTTGCGTGCGCCGACGATTGCTTCCAGCGCTGCCCATTTTGTCTTAAGCCGTTCTTTATGTTCTTCTTCCTCGCCCTCGGTGATTTCCTCGAATTCTTCATCGAGATTTGGCTTCTCGCTTTCATTCAATTCCAGCTTTGCCAGCCGGCTTTCATAATAAATAGGCACCGTCGCTCCATCATCCACCGCCTGCTGTATATCATATATACTTATATAATCACCAAATACCGCACGCGTATTCTTATCTGTCAGCTCTATTGGTGTCCCCGTGAATCCAATAAATGATGCATTCGGCAACGCATCGCGCATATGGCGTGCGAATCCATCAATAAAATCATACTGACTGCGATGTGCTTCATCAGCAATCACGATAATGTTTTTCCGATCAGAAAGCCGTGGAAATGTATCGCCTTTTACTTCCGGCAAAAATTTTTGTATAGTAGTAAAAATCACGCCCCCTGCCGCAACACGCAACAACTCTCGCAGATCCGCACGATCTTTCGCCTGAACCGGGCTCTGCCGCAAAAGCTCATGACATCGTGCAAACGTCCCGAACAACTGATCATCCAGGTCATTCCGGTCAGTAATCACCACTATTGTTGGATTCTCAAGCGCCGGATGCAGAATGATGCGCCCAGCATAAAATGCCATCGTTAGGCTCTTGCCGGAACCTTGCGTGTGCCACACCACACCGGCACGCCGGTCACCTGCGCGCGTTGCTTCCTCAGGATCCGCTGCCAGCAAATCACCCCAGTCTCCTTTTGTTGCTTTTATCTCAGGCGCTTTACTCATTGCCCCGCATGCATGTATCGTTGATTCTATCGCAGCATTCACAGCATGAAATTGATGATACCCTGCAATTATTTTTCGCGCTAAATATTTATCTTCTTTCTCAAACGCAATAAAATACAGCAGAAGCTGGAGTAATCGTTTCTTGTTAAAAATTCCTTTAATAATCACTTCAAGTTGCGGAATGCTTGAAGGCGCGATTTCATCACCATCAATTGTCCGCCACGGCAAAAACCATTCACGATTCGCCGTCAGTGAGCCGAAACGTGCTTCCAGTCCATCAGAAATAATCATAAGTTCATTGAACACAAACAATGACGGAATTTGATTCTTATATGTTTGGAGTTGATTAAATGCCGCCCATATTGTCGCATTCTCATCCGCTGGATTTTTCAGCTCAATCAGCGCCACCGGCATCCCATTCAGGAACACCACTATATCCGGCCGTCGGTTCGTCTGGCCTTCTACCACCGTGAACTGATTCACCGCCACCCAGTCATTATTTTCCAGTTCGTTATAATCAACAATCCGCGCTTTATCCGATACAATCCTTCCCTCAGCCTGGTATTCCACATCCACACCTTCCACCAGCATCCTATGAAACGCATGATTATTCTGCAACAGTGATGCCGACCCGGAAATAGTAATCTTTCGAAAAGCCTCATCCAATGCTTCTGCCGGTATTTTCGGATTCAGTCTTGCCAGTGCATCACGCAATCGCCTCCCCAGCGCTACTTCTTCATACTTCTCCCGCTCCGCAAATAACTCACCCGGCGCTATCTCCGGCCCATTCAAAACCGTATATCCAAGCTTGGCAAAACATTCCAGCGCTATTCTTTCAATATCCCCTTCATTTAATATCATATTTTCACATCCATGCTTCCATCGCTTTAATTCTAAACCATTATAATCAATGCCTGCTTGATTAGCAATACATGCTTTTCTTGAGTCCTTCGGAAAGTACTATATCTTGACAAAATCGCGCTTTTCTAATAGATTACAATTGTGACAGCAAATGAAACATTAATTGGATTTTGAAGGATAAGATTAATCCATGGCATTTAGAATATTTATCAGCCACAGCGTCGCTCCAAAAGAATTAGGAATTGTTTATGCTATTATTAATGAAGGTTCCAAGAGAGGAGTAGTACCATTTATTCCAGATCGCTCATGGAATCCTTCTGAAGGCTTAACGGATAGAGTAAGCTCCAGCATTAAAGATGCAGATTTTGTATTAGCGATAGCAACTGGATCTGGTATGCATTTAGATTGGCTCAATAAAGAGATTTTACAGGCATCTCTGCTCGGGAAACCTTTATTGATAATTGTTGATGATACTATAAGCATGCCTGATGATATGAAACATATAAAAATTGACAGGGCAAATCCATCCAAAACTATTAATGAAGCATCCCGGATTTTAGAACAATATGGCAAGGACAAGGAATCAAAAGAATTGCTTACGTTAATTGGAATCGGAGGACTTCTTTTTCTCCTGCTTATGGGAGTGAAAAAATGAGCGTTTATGAAAAATTAGAAATTGATCTCCATTATCAAAAAGAGCAAATTTGCGATTTTGAAGAGGGCTATCAAAAGGTAGAGGAAATTATTGCTAATATTAAACTGTCGGTGAAGGAAGTTATTGCTAATATTAAACTGCAGGAATTAGCTTCCAGAGGATTAATTAGACCAGCATCAGGAGCAAAAATAGAGATTTCTTTGCCCCCTAAATTTTCTG
>MFGW01000040.1:29160-32406 GCA_001780385.1 Candidatus Fischerbacteria bacterium RBG_13_37_8
TAGCAATAATGATTTATTAACTCAAAGCAATTCTTTTGAAAATCATTATTTTGCCAAATTAAATATAATAGAGCTTAAAGAAAACATTTTTGATATATTTAAACGTAAGGTATTAGGCTATGCCACAAAAGCTCTTGATGCAATACATCTTGCATCTGCCTTATGGGTAAAGGATTCTTTTGATTCTCCTTGCACATTTGTTTGCAGTGATAAGAAATTATTAAATCAAGCGATTCAAGAAGGATTTGAATATATAAATCCCGAAAAATATTGAATTCATCTTTTCTATGTATCAAGATGGTAATGCTCTAAAATTGCATATCGCATTTAATGATAACGATGATCTGTGCTTTATTCACAATGTAGAAATAGTTAATAATCATATTTTTTCCATTAGTATTTCTTGCCCTTCTTGAAACGTCTCTGTGCCTGAAATTGAAAAGAATAAATTAGTATCTATTTCCAAAAAGAATTTCTGGCAATTAGGATTTTCAGAATAAAAATCTATGCTGATATTCCCTTTTATACGCTTCCTGTCATTTACGATAAAAATGAAATTAAATTTATGGTGAGGGCGTACTAATTGAAGTTTTTGCTTTGGAAAAAATTGCAACAAGTCATCCAAATCATTATGACCATTTATGCTCCAATAGCCTGTGCTGATGCTATAATAAGGACCTATGCCAGGAATTGGTGACCAAATAGGTAACAATCTGGTATTTAGCTCCTTGGAAAATTGAAAAAGCAAATCAAAGTTCTTACAAATCATATTTCCTGTATTTTCGATGAAGATCTCAAAACCAGGGTATAATGAGTTTTCATAATGTGTCCTAATGAATTTTAAATAAATATTGAAAACAGGATAAGAAGCTTTAGACATAAGCAACCGTATCCAATGATCCTCTAAAGCGTTGTCTGAAGATTGAAATCTACCATAATATTTTTGATCAACGAGGCATTGGTGGGCAGTAAAGCCTTCAGGAATTTCAATCACCAAATAGCCTTTATTTGGTTGCTTTGGATTTTTTATGGTATAAATTTCGATAGCATCAATTCTTGGAGAAATATTTCCATTAATGATATCTGCAATCCTTTCCTTTGGAAATACTGCAAGATCTATTCCGTCTTCAAGTTCATATTTTTCATTCTTTTTAATTTCTTTAACTCCAAATATTATTTTACCCCCGTGCGAATTTGCTAAGCTCGAACAGCTTTCTAAAAAATCCCTTTTATGAGCATAAATATTAATATTTTCTAAAATACCTTTTGATTTATATTCTATGACATGATCCTCAAGATTATTTTTAACAAATCTTTCTAATTGCTTATAGGTTTTAATTTTCATTTCTTTTGCCTTTTCATAACATTTATTCTTGTAATTATTATCCCATTGCTTCAAATCCTTTGCGGATTATCGCAGCCATTAGCTTACGACGTTCATTTATAAATTCGATGTAATTCATATTTTCCCATCCTAAAGGCAGCGCATGGTACTCATGCATGTTTGACCAGGCATCGGGTGTAAATCTCTCACGTAATCGAGGCACGTATTCAACTGGATGCATTTTGTTGATGCTAATATTTTCAGGCCATTCAATAAGCGCCATATTCGCATTTTGATTGATTATAGTAAGATCGCTAATTCCTTGATTCTCCAGCCATGCTCTCGGAAATAGATGATGCCGTTCCAGCGCTTTTTTCTTTGGCTTGATTGCAGGATCGAGTAGCTCATGAACTTTCTTGTCAGAAAAAAGCACAGGAGCGCCCAGCTTTGATTGCGAAGCTATGTAAGCTAAATGCCCGGGATTCCTTACTGCCGAACTTTCCAGGGAAGCAGGAAGAGTGATTTCCCAATAATCATTTGTGAGCTGGCTATTCATCATTTGCTCAATTTCACGACAGAAGCCTGTAGCATCTTGAGAATTTTTTATGTGATTCAAGTCGCCATCCATTACGGTTTCGGAAGACCCGGTGTATCGTCCAGTCAAACTGCATGAAAAGAACCAACGAGCTATCAATCGCTGAAGCATATCCTCAGAAACTTGATATTGAATTTTCCCGATGAGATAAAAAGCATAAGAATAAAACAGAGAATTTTGTGATGAAATTAATTCAGATATGCGGAAACCTGTTCCTATGAGCGCGTTTAGGAATTGATGCCAATAAGTAAGATTCAGTACATGCTCTTGCGATTTTTGCAAGATTGCAAATTGCTTTTCACGAAGCTCATCACTAAATTTCCCCGTATCGAGATCCTTTCCTCTCAGGATATGATAGACATTTTTCAATTTGCCTCGATTGAATCCTAATGCAATTGATACGCGCAGCAATTGATCCGGGTCAGGTTGTATCAAGTGATTGAATGGAGATGGACTGGCTTCTCTATCAGGCGCCTGACGGGCGCTTCGGCAGAAAGTCTCAAGTGCATGTCTTCCTTCATCCCAAAATACTGAAAGTAATGTCAAGATAAAATCAGCTTGATTAAGTTTTATTCCTTCACTGTTAATCCGCACAAATATATCTGCCACATGCTCTTCATCAACTGATGGTGAAATTTCCAATGCTGTAAAAGGATATTTGTGCAGATCAAAGAGGCGATCTAAATTATGAGCCATAAGTTCTTCATCTTCATCCGTAAGATTTGATTTCACCTTGAGCTGATCTATGAAGTCATTTACCAATTTTCTGCTTGATTTACCGGAAGCCCACATTTCAGATATATTAGGTATCCATTCCGCATCTTTTCTGATTGCAGCATCTGCCACTTCAAATTTGCCATCACGAGGACGGAAGGCAATTTCAATATGGCGTTCCTTATAATCTGCATCCAGAATTTTCTTTCCTCTGAAAACAGAATAAAGCGAAGTAAGGCGCTGCTGTCCATCAACTATTAACCTTTGTGGTATTCGATGTGATTTTTCATCGATTCCAATTTGCCTCGCGCTGTTAGCAACTCCATTTTCCCAGAAGAGTAGGTAGCCGACTGGAAATCCACGATACATAGAATCAAATAAATCGCGCACTTTAGTATTTGCCCACACAAATGGTCTCTGAATATCCGGCAATGCAATATCACCAATATCAATATAATGCAACAATCCTTGCAAGTCGTAATCCACTCTTTTAAAACATGTCTTCATCTCACTCATATTATCCTCCCAATAATTTTCCTAGCCTTCCTTACCCTATTCCGAACAAGTCGGAACCCAAAGGCTCAAGAAGTTTTAGCGACGAGATTTGGGCAGG
>MFGW01000041.1:0-5973 GCA_001780385.1 Candidatus Fischerbacteria bacterium RBG_13_37_8
AGAGGTGTCTGGATCAATTCCTGCAGGACCTGCTGTGCACACATCAGAAACTAATTTCTCATTATTGACTATAACTTCGGCTTGATGCATGTGATAAGCCTCGATTGTGTTTTCTCCAACATACTTCGCAATGGTTAATACATGCATAGGTTCACAAATAATAGGATTAGAATTGAAAATGATTATCTCATAAGTGAAATCATCCGCTGCCAACCACAATCCTGTTTTTAATAACACTATAACACCTATTGCCAGAATTAAGAAATATTTCATTTTCACAACACATGACCTCCTTTTTCTATTTATATAAAGTACATAAATTGATTTTATGAGTTTGCTTCTTTCTGCTCACTATTCATAAAATAAAGCTGATGCACTTTTGCTCGTCCTGCAAAATGCGAATACCTTCAGGAGCTTCTGCCTTAATCACTCCAAATAATCCAGGAATCAGTGACTGGGTCATAAATAGAACGATCTTTGAAGGGATGTGAAGCAGGATTAGATGTGTCGTTTATTCCCCCACGAATAACCATTTCTTTTCCTGTCCAAACGGCAGTATGAAATTTCCTTCCCGGTGGCGCTTTAATACTATCAGTCGGTTTCCATGAATCAGTCGCCGGATTATATCTGCCTCCGGTATTCAAATAGCTCAATTCATTGCAAGGCATATCTGCGCAACCATATCCGCCCCAGATTATCATTTCGTCAGTTGTTGTCGACCAAACAGCAGTATGATATGCTCGTCGTGTGGGTATATTTGCGAAAGAGAGCCATTTCCACATGTAGGTATCAGGATTATATTTTCCCCCAGTCCATAAGAAATTGGCATGTATACATAGCGGAGGATCAGCACAACCATACCCACCCCATACTATCTCTTCCGCCCCGGTCCAAATTACCGTATGCATTTTCCTGTTTTGCACACAATCAGGAGCAGCATGCCACATATCCGTCATCTGACAACTTGAAAACTCCTCCATGCACGGTAACCTGTAATTATAAGAGGGCTCTACAATAATTGTAGAAAAAGTTGCCTTTACCTTTGTCCACCATGCATCGAACGATTTCTTATGCTTACTCTCTGTTCTTATTTTATCTGAATCACTCGTGCAATAACTACGCAGAAAGCTTTCAACAATGATCGGACGTGCAACACATTCCGCTATTAAATATGGATTATTATTTAATGCTGCCCGGATTTCATTCAGCATGTCCGGATCTTTTGTGTTTTGTACTATTCTCTCAATTTCTTTCTGAAGTTGTTCCCCTATTATATGCACATTCCAATAATGAGCCAAAGCATTTGTTCCCCTCAAAACATCCATCACTTTATTCCTGATAATTTCTTCCGGCACAGCTTCATCAAAACCAGGTTTTTCCTTTTTGTTTTCCCAGATCCTATGCTTATATAATATTTTATCGATTTCTTTTTGGCAGGAAATTCTCTGTTCAATAGTAAGATAGGTTGTACTACTTGAATGATCTAATGTCAATTGGAAAATACCATTATTATAATTGTTCATAAATCCATTTGCATATATTATTTGGGAAATAGATAGTATTGATGCTAATATGCTAAAAAATATCAGCAATGCAAAATTCATCTTCCCAGAAGGCTTTTTCTTTTGCATCTCAACATCTCCTTAAATAATAAAAAATAATTCATTGTCTAAAATAAATGGCATTAAGTTCATTATTAACTTAAGGAATACCTGCCTCATCATTCTTTCTTTTGTGCCATCCATTCTTCGAGGAATTCTTTCGCCCAAACAGCTTCTCGTGAATTCGATTCACGGATTAGTGTTTTCAGTATCTCTATACCTCTCTGTTCATTGCCCAGCTTTATATTATTTATTGCAATACTTAGCATTAATCTATCTTTTTGGGGAAATCTGGAGCACGAATTAATTATTGCCAGGGATTTCTCAATTTCCCATCTACAATATTCCGTGCCGGATAAATGTTTCTGCGTTCCTTTGATTTTGGATCCCCAAAGATCCCAAACTGAATTTCCTGCTCGATATTTACTATTTTTAATAGAATTTGCTGTAGAACGTGGATCTTTAATGGTAAGATTTCTTATCCTATTATTATAAATCCATGCAGTATAACAAGAATTAGGATATTCTGTAGCCATTTCATCCCATGTAACATTTTTAAAGCATTCATCAAATGCTGAAGACGTTGTGCAAGGACTCCATAGATCTTCATTGCACTTTCCAGATTGATCTTTTATGCAAATTTTTAAGTCTGGGGAATTTACTGATTGTGCATAATCATATAATTGCTTATCTACTCCGGTGGGCTCTGATATATTAATTTCAAAAGAAGCAGTTCGCAATAACAGCTCAGTATCATTTTCTATTTCAAAGCGCACATTAAATTTCCCTGATTTCCAAAATGGTGGAAAACATCGTAAATCTTCAATTATTTTAAAGGAATCCTCTTTTTTTAATATTCTGAATCCACGGCTTCTACTGACATGGCCATAAATTATACATGCATTAAATGTGACCTTTTCATTGTCGACAAAAAGAAGGATACTGCTTAAAGATGCTTCTATCTGTTCATTTCCTTTATAGGTCGCTGTTATATCTACCCATAATGGCTCACATAGAATTGCATCAGAATTATATATTTTTATATCAAAATCAAAATCATCCTCTGCTGCCAGGCATAAACTTGCTTTCAATAGCACTATAATACCGATTGTCAGAATAAAGATATATTTCATTTTCACAACACATAACCTCCTAATTATTGCATTACTACCTTTATCACAATATGCTATATAAAAGCAATCCCGAACGGACTATAAGAAGCATAACCTCCTTCGCAAATAACGATGAAAAAAGCGACTTGTCGCTTAATTCACTATCGAGGGAATGCTTCTTATAGTCCGTAAGGGATTGCCACGCATTCCTTCAGAATGCTCGCAAAGAATACCGACATTATATTGTGATAAGACTTGTTCGTGATAAAGGATCAAGAATTGAATCTATTCTTACTTTTCAAAAAGAGGAATTGGCAAACGCTTCGTTCGCCAGCACTTGAATCCTTGAATCCTCGAATCCTTGACCCCTTTAATTAATTTACTTATTCTCTTAAAAAAGCTATACTACTCTATGAAAATCGCTTTATTGATTATCGCTGTTGTATTACTTATTATTGCATTGGACCGGCTAGCGCTCTACATGGAAAGACGTGAATGGATCTATTATCGCAAAAAGCAGCCCTCCAGTACATCGCTGGGAAATGCATTCCTGGAACTGCAAGGTATGCTGGAACCGGGGAAGAAACATGTGCAGGAAGTAAAATTGAACAAGAAAAAAGAAGTGAAAAAAACAGGAGAGAATGAACAGTGATCAGTGGACAGTTGGCAGTAGACAGTGGGCAGTGGACAGAATAGATGAAGCAAAGCCACCTCGAACATTGAACTTTGAACATTTTTGGCGGTTACTATGAGAAGTAAATTCTTTTTTTTATACCTGACATTACTGAATGCGGGTTTTGTTGCCTGCGCTTTTTTTGTCATTACCAGTCTTTATAAGATTCATTTAATATACAGTGACAGTGGTCTTTTTTCACATAATCTTGAAGCAATGCTGGAGCCATTTCGAATGATAGTCAATCCTGTTGTGACGGCACTTGGGCTCCCCACATCCCAAATGCCTGAAGGCAAGATGAGCGGTGAACTTGTTGTACTTATTAATGCACTCTGGATGGCAGTTCCAACATTTATCATTTCGTTTGTCATATTTGGCGTACCCTTTCTTCTCATTGATCTTATTGCTCGACAGAAAGCACGTATTCCCTATTACCTCCCCTGTTTCGCATTCATTATTTATGCAGTTTTTTTCTTTGTCATGGGAGCGGTCATTGCCCTTGATGCCGCATCCATTTTAAGCATCTTGCTTGTCCTGGCAATGATTTGCCTCATCTTTATCACAAATCGCTACGCCATTCATCCCCTTCAAATCCACTATTAATACATGCAGGTCCTTTGCATCTTGACCACAGGAGAGAAAAGCTTTATTTAAACGTCTCGGAATTTCTTCAACATATCGCTGTAGTAGGATTCTCATCGAGCATGTCCATTATAAGGGGTACTGGAATGCGTTCAAATTAAACAAATCTCGCAAGACTCTTGAATTTACATTACATAGTTCCTATACTATTATAAGGATCTATTGAATATGTAAACTATGGTGTAGTTGCTGAAAGATATAGAAAAAATGCTTTGCATATTGCAATTGCATCAGTCAATAACATTGACTTTTTAATGTCCTGGAATTATGAACATATTGTAAAAAGAAAAACAACTAAATAGGTGCAAAAGCAATAGCCATTGATATTTATGATAATCCTTAGAACGGTTGATGCTCCAACTTCATTGGGCATTTTCGGTGCTCAAACCGTTATGACCTTCATTGCCGCCCCACATATACCATCCATCATCTTTGCTGTCACCGGTCTCGAGTGAATATATGGTGCCGCTATCAGTAGTAAAAAAGATACGGCCCTTCGCAATTGCCGGCTGAAACCTGATCGGTTCATGCGATTCATAGGTCCACAGGAGTTTACCATCTTTCTGCCGATAGCAGAGTATCTGTCCTTCAGAAGATCCGATAAATAATTTTCCCCTCGTTAATGAAGGCGGCGTCAAGAGTCTGCCGCCTCCTTCTTTATCCTTCCGGGCAAGTTTCTGCTCCCATCGTTTCTTGCCTGTTTTCGCATCCATGGATTGCAGATTCTCTCCCATTGCCTGGTAAGAAATGCCATTATAAATCATGGGACGCGAGCCCTGGTATGCCCATACTCCCGATACTGAGACAACTCCCAGGTTGGTTTCTGCCTGGTATATCTTGGCTGAGGAAGGAGCAGAAGCAAAACCAACCGAAGAATCATGGGCTTGCTGAGCTGCCGCATACTTTGAATCGCGATCCACATTTAAATAATCAGCTCTCTGCTTGAGCCACAATTCCTCGTTTACTTGCTTTCCCTTGTCTCTGTCCACCTGCGCCATACCCTCATATTGTTCAACTTTTTCACCAACCTTTTTGGTCTCGCGTCGGCTTAGATAAATTTGTCCCTTGTAAATCATGGGCGATGAAGTGGCATCCTTCTTCTCAGACCATAATAATTTGCCATCGGAATCTTTGAAACGATAAACAGTACCTTCCAGTGTCGTAATGTAAACAGAATTTTCATCGATGATAGGAGCAGTGATCAATTCACCTTCAATCGGTACCTTCCAATATTCAGTTCCATCTTTCAGATTGAAGCAAGCAAGATAATGCTTGCCATCAGAAGCCGGGTATGCCATGAATAATTTACCGCCAGAAATCGCGGGCTGACTCATCAACGGATCTCCCAGCCATTTTGACCACACCAGTTCTCCCGTTTTCGTTTTCAGCACATACAAAATGCATGATTCTGTATTAAATGCCACATATCCATCTTTCACCACCGCTGCGGTCGGTCCATCATCTCCGGTGTGAAACTGCCATTTCACCTTTCCAGTTACTGCATCCAATGCATAGAATTCATAAGAGCCAAAACCACCTCCGACAAAAATCATGCCCTCGGCATATGCCGGTGTTGCCAATGGACGACTTTCCGGGAGACGCAGTCGCCACCCACGCCGACCATCAGGTCCCTTAATTGGCTCTGGTTTAAATCCTTCCGGGTTCATGGTTGTCTTTGTCTCTCCACCCTTTCCTGAAAGTACATTTTGCTGAATTTCCTGCTGCTGCGTATTCTGTGCCAGTATCAAATGCCCAACCATTATCACGGTAACAATTCCCACTATTATTGCTACTATATATGTCTTTTTCATAACGCCTCCAGCTTTATCATTATAAGAATTGGACACCATCGCATGCTTTTAGTTCCATTCCTTATACAAATATACCGTGAATATCTGCTTTTATTCCCAGAATGAAAAAAAAGGTAGAGGTAGAGGTAGAGGTA
>MFGW01000041.1:5985-8888 GCA_001780385.1 Candidatus Fischerbacteria bacterium RBG_13_37_8
TTTTCAATGATTTGCCGAGGATGCCTTTCTGCATTTGCTGCATGGTTTTTTGTGCCATGTAGTATTGTTTGAGCAGAATATTTACATCATTGAGCGTGGTGCCGCTACCCATCGCAATACGTTTCCTGCGGCTTCCATCAATTATTTTCGGATTGCGGCGTTCCTTGACTGTCATGGAATTAATGATCGCCTCGGTTTTTCCCAACTCCCGCTCGTCAATCTCCACATTCATTTTGTTCATACCAGGAATCATCGACACAAGATTCTCAAGTGGCCCCATACTTTTCATCTGCTGAAGATATCCCTTGAAATCCTCGAGAGTGAATTCATTCTTCATGATTTTCTTCTGCATATCTTCTGCTTGTTTTTGTGTGAATGATTCTTCAGCTTTTTCTATGAGCGAAATCATATCACCCATTCCGAGGATACGCGATGCCAGTCTGTCCGGGAAAAATGGTTCGAGGCAGTCCATTTTTTCGCCGGTTCCTATGAATTTGATAGGCTTACCTGTTATGTATTTTATGGAGAGAGCTGCGCCGCCCTTGGCATCTCCATCAAGCTTGGTCAATATTATACCGGTTATATCCATTGCTTCATTGAATACATTCGCACTCTTTACCGCATCCTGTCCTACCATCGCATCCGCAATGAACAGAATTTCTTCCGGTTCTATTGCGCGCCTCATCTCTTTCAATTCATTCATTAAATCATCATCGATATGTAATCTCCCGGCTGTATCAATAATAAGCACATCATTGCCCAGGCGGCGTGCTTCGGTAATAGATTTCTGCGCTATTTGAACAGGTTTTTCCTCAAAGGAAAAGTACGGAACATGCAGTTGATCGGCTAATACTTCCAGTTGTCTTTTTGCTGCCGGACGGTAAATATCGGTAGAGACAAGCGCAGGATTATGACCTTTCTTACGAAGCATTAAAGCTAATTTACCGGCAGTAGTGGTTTTCCCTGTTCCCTGTAGACCCACCAGCATTATCTTGGAGGGAATTTGTGAAGCAATTTTCAGCTTTACATTCTGCCCGCCCAGATAATTGATCAATTCATCATATACAATTTTGATTACCTGCTGCTCCGCCGATAAAGAACCAAGTATATCTTTGCCAACCGCTTTCTGTTGCAGTCCGGAAATAAAATCCTTCGTCACTTTAAAATTAACATCAGCTTCAAGAAGGGCAATCCGCAATTCCTTCAAATGCTCCTCCACATCCCGCTCCGTAAGCTTGCCATGTGAACGGATTCTTTTCATGAAGCTTTGAAATTTTTCTGATAATATTTCCAGCATAACTTATTCCTTAAGTTGTTCAAGGTTCGTTGTGGCTTCGCTTCATCCTTTCTGCTCACTGCCCACTGTCCACTGATCCCTGCCCACTGTTATATCGGTGTTTTAAACGAACCGGTTTGTTTAAATGCTTGCAGTGCTTTTTCTGCTTCTTTACGTACCATGATACTTTGATCCTGTTGAAGATATTGCAGTGGAATGATTGCATCAGATTTTTTTATTTTTCCCAGTGCTTCAGCGATTGCTCTTCGTACTTCAGCATTCGAATCTTTCACAAGATGGAGCAAATGCTCGATTGCATTTTCATCCTTGCGAAAACCAAGAATTCTTACCGCAGCAGCTTTCACATACCAGATAGGATGTTGCAGTAATTTATATATAATAGATAAATCGATATCTTTCAATTCACTTATTTTTTTTATTGCATACTCTCTTATTGTCCAACTTTTATCTTCAAGAACTGACAGAAGATAATCAAGGCGGTTTTCACTTTTTTCTTCCAGTGTTTGCATGACATTTAGTAATTTTTCTTCGTATGGGAGCGCTCCTTCTTTTGGTTCCGAATCAGGCATGATGGTGCCGAAGATGCGTGGTGCATCAAAATCAGGTGATTCTTCTTCAGCATAGGTCTCGGTTCCCTCTTCAAGTTTTTCACCGGGATCAAGTGATTTTATATAGAGTGCAGCTCTGCGCCGTACTAATTCATCCTCATCTTTCAGCATTCTATGAAGCAGCGGTAAACTTTCCGTACCAATTTTATGCAGGAGATTCAAAATCTCAACACGTACTGTTTTGTCGGAATCAATCAATAAACTATTAATCTTTTTCAAGTATTCCGCTTTCGGATAATTAGACAACAACTTCAGCGCAAGTTTTCTTGTGGTACGACTGGAATCATGACACAAACCAAGCAGTACTTCTTCATTATAATAATCTTTTTTATCAAGCGCCTGAAGCGCTGCTATTCTCACACCAGGTGATGGATCGCTTAAGCATAACACGAGTAATTCTTCCACTTTTTTATCATCACTGGTGGAAATAACTTTTATAATAGTGATTTTTTTTGATGCCGAGGCATTTTTCATCTCGGCAACATACCGTTCAATCGTTGTCATAATATTCTACACTGATGAAAGTATATGCCCAAGTTTTTCTTTTTTCGTTTTCAAATATTTTTCATTATTTCGGTTTGCGGGTATTTCAAGTGAAACGCGTTCCACAATTTCAAGCCCGTACCCTTTTAATGCAATATACTTTTTAGGATTATTTGTCATCAGCCTCATTTGTTTGACACCCAGGTCAACCAATATTTGAGCCCCGATACCATAATCACGCGGATCCGGACTGAATCCAAGCATTTCATTTGCCTGGACTGTATCCACACCCTGATCTTGTAATTCATATGCACGTATTTTATTGATCAGTCCTATTCCTCTGCCTTCCTGCGCCAGGTATAATATAATGCCTCTTTTCTCCTGGCTGATTAACTCCATTGCTTTCTCAAGCTGTGATCCGCAATCACACCGCGTCGAATGAAAAATATCACCGGTAAAACACTGCGAATGCACACGTACCAGCACCGGTTCCCCAGTATTGACCTGTCCCAACA
>MFGW01000041.1:8917-10292 GCA_001780385.1 Candidatus Fischerbacteria bacterium RBG_13_37_8
ATATTCTCATACGCATGCATTACAAAATCACCATAACGCGTCGGTAACTGTGGTGAAGCAATTCGTTTCACGAGGCGCTCTTTCATCATTCGATAATTGATCAAATCCGCAATAGTAATCATTTTCATATTGTGGAGCTTGCAAAATTCTACCAGGTCTGGCACACGCGCCATTGTTCCATCATCTTTCATTACTTCGCATATTACACCTGCCGGGTAAAGACCTGCCATTCGCGCAAGATCAACTGCCGCCTCTGTCTGTCCGGGTCTTCGCAACACACCGCCTTCCTTGGCTCGTAATGGGAAAATATGTCCCGGCCTTGCTAAATCGAACGGTCTCGTATTCGGATGTATCGCTATCCGAACCGTCGCCGCCCTGTCATGCGCCGATATACCTGTGCTCACATTCTCACGCCCTTCTATCGAAATACAAAATGCCGTTTCATACTTGGATGTGTTATTACTCACCATCAACGGTATCTGCAATTCATCAAGCCGCTCTCCTGTCATCGGTAAACAAATTAATCCGCGCCCGTACCGCGCCATGAAATTTATTGCCTCCGGTGTCACTTTCTCCGCTGCTATCGTTAAATCACCTTCATTCTCCCTGTCTTCATCATCTATCACAATTATAATCCGGCCTGCTTTAAATTCTTCGATCGCCTCCTCTATTCTCGAAAAGACTCTCTTTTTTACATCGGGCTCCTGCCCGCCATTCGTTTCATTTTTATCATTCATGGTTTCTTTTCTCTCTTTTAAAAACTCCGCACTTATTACATTCCTTGCAAAAACTTGCGGAGTTTTTCTTCTTTCTGGTTATTCAAGGAATCCTTATTCATGTACTCTAAGAAATTATAGATATATTTCCCAATAATATCAAATTCAATATTCGCCGGTTCATTTTTCTTGAGAAGCCCAAGTGTAGTGTTTTCAATAGTATAGGGAATAATATTTGCCTCAAAAATATTTTCATGTACTTTTGCCATCGTCAAACTTATGCCATTTATCGCAATACTTCCTTTATATACAAGATACCTGGCAAATTCTTCCGGTATCTCATATGCATGCACAATATACTGCTCTTCCTTTTTTACCGTTCGCAGATGCGCCATAGTATCAACATGACCGAGTACAAGATGCCCGCTGAGTGGTTTGCTCAATGTTAACGCAGTCTCAAGATTAACAAAATCATCTGCCTTGCTGTATTGTAAAATAGTAAGTTCTAGCGTCTGCTTAATTGCCTCTACCGCAAAATTTTTTTCACTCCTGTTCACCACAGTCAGACATGCACCATCTACTGCTATACTATCCCCTTCCTGCAATTTTTTACTAAGAACCGCTTCAATGATAAACCGACTCATATTGCTTTGTTTCTC
>MFGW01000041.1:10311-10655 GCA_001780385.1 Candidatus Fischerbacteria bacterium RBG_13_37_8
TTTTCTTCAATAATTCCTGTAAACATGACCATACATTATATATCAGGAGACCCGTTCACGCAAGCCAAGAAGGGACTGGGGATTGGGGACTGGGGATTGGGGACTGGGGACTGGGGAATGGGTACCCGTAAAGAACTTTCTGCTCCTTGTCTCAAATAAGATGGAAAAATCAATGATAGAAATATGCACTTTAATAAAATAATAATGATGTGTTCGCAAAAATAATTCTTTGGGATTTCTTGTATTAACCTGATTTGGAAAAGGAGTAGAAAGTTCTTTACGGGTACCCATTCCCCGGTCCCCAGTCCCCAATCCCCAGTCCCCAATCCCCAGTCCCTTCTTGG
>MFGW01000042.1:0-12451 GCA_001780385.1 Candidatus Fischerbacteria bacterium RBG_13_37_8
TGATGCTCGATCGCCGGAAGTAGCTTTTTTCCGATACCTGCTAACTCTCGCAGGGTCGGGATCTCATCGAGTTCGGGAAATTCAAGCAGTTTATCCGGTAAGCCGGGCAGTATTATCCACGGAGCAAGGAACGTCAGCTCATTAAGAGCATCCCGGCATTGCAGCGCAAGAGCATGTGTCCACCACTTCATGGTACTCTCCGGCTCAACATCGAATCGATCAACTATCTCCGCTGAGAGTGTCGCAAGCCGGTCGAGGCACAACCATGCTGCCGTAAGCGTGGTCGGTTGTGAGTGGGACGCTGTTTCTAGTTCCTTTTGAAATTGGGTGAGCTGTGCCGCAGCATCTCCACTAAATTCATCCATGAGAATCCGTAATGTATCATTAAGTCCGTCAAACAAGCGCGGGCTGAGTATCCTTTGATCGGGAAGCGTAAGTAGACCGGGGCGTAAGGTCAGCAAAGCACCTGCGAGATTCCCGCTGTCTACCGATGAAATATATTGAGGTATCAGCGGTTTCAGCGATTGCGTGTCATACCAGTTATAGAAGTGACCCCTGTAACGTTCCATGTTTTCCATCGTTCGAAATGCGTTCGAGGTGCGTTCTATGAATTGATTTACTGAAATGTAGCCGAAGTCATACGCGGACAAATTTGCCAGCAGGGCAAGTCCTATGTTCGTTGGCGAGGTACGATGTCCGATCACCGCAACAGGTTCTTCCTGGTAATTATCAGGCGGCAGCCAATTATCTTCGGAACTGACGAAGGTCTCAAAGAATGCCCAGGTCTTACGGGAAATATTCCGTAGAAAGAGCGTCTGTTCTGTCGTAAGGTTTGCTTTGCGGCGTTTGAGCGGCTGACTTGTCCACCACGCAATTGCAGGTGAAGCAAACCAGAGCAATAGTATGGGTGCAGAGACTGTTAATGCGACAGGCTTTGAAAATATCAGATATATTGCCGTAATTATGGCAATAACAGGAGCTATCCACATTGACCGGCAGAAAATGGCGAAGTCGGTGCGTCTATTGCGATCCGGATCATTCGAGGGAGTCCACTCCAGCAGGTGCTTATGGGTAACCATCATACGTGCGATTGTGCGTATAATTGCATCAAGACTGAAAAATGCTTCATAGGGGAGACAGGCGAACGCAAACAGCGCCTGAGCGAAATGTCTGCCAGCCGAACGCACAGCAGTAGCAAGATGCTGCCGGAGAAGCACGTCACCTGATTTCTGAAATACTTCCAGAATAGAAGCAATGAAAGGTGGTACAAAGATGATTGCGAGCACCATTGCAGTCCAAAACCAGTGTGATGATAATATTGTCCAGCCCATCAGCAACAGGAGTGTTAAGGCTGTAGGCACAAGACTGCGACGAAGGTTATCGAAGAGTTTCCAGCGCGACAGCAGGGAGAGCGGATTCCTTTGGTGCCCGGCGCCTGAGCTGCCGCCCGGTACACGTGGAAATAGCCATCGCAAAAGCTGCCAATCCCCACGAATCCAGCGGTGCCGGCGGCTCACTTCAGCACTGTAGCGTGTCGGATATTCCTCATACACCTGAACATCGCTTAATAATCCCGCGCGTGCATAGCATCCTTCCAGCAAATCATGACTGAGAATACGGTTCTCCGGGAAACGCCATTTGAGCACGCGTTCGAGTGCATCGACATCATAAATGCCTTTACCGATGAATGAGCCTTCCTGGAAGAGATCCTGGTACACATCGGAAACAGCGCGTGTGTATGGGTCAATGCCCGGCTCACCACCCCAGAGTTGCGCATACCGAGACCGGCTCATGCCGGGCAAGCTCGCTGCTACGCGTGGCTGAATAATGCCGTATCCTTCTGAGATTAGCAGTCTGTCTTCATCATACTGCGCTTGATTGAGCGGATGCGCTATGGCGCCTACAAGCTGCCGGACTGAATCACGCGGCAATTGGGTATCTGTGTCTAAAGTAATGACGTATTTTACATTCGATAAAATTGCAGTATCACCCACAATGAGTGAAAAGCAATCCTTTGAGCCTCCACGCAGAAATGAATTCAATTCCTCAAGCTTCCCTCGTTTCCGCTCGTAGCCCATCCAAACCTGCTCTGCGGGATTCCACCGGCGCGGGCGATGAAAAAGAAAGAACGTGTTGTTTTTCGCACTGTTATATTTTTTATTCAGATGTTCAATTCTCTCCTGCGTAAGCTGCACCAGCGCTTCATCTTCCGGCAGTGTTTCTTCATGCGCATCCCGAAAATCAGTCAGGAGGCTAAAGTGCAGATTATCATCCCGATTGGCAAGGAACCGTACTTCAAGCGCTTCGATCAAGTCCTCGATATTCTGAAAGCTCGTAAGCATAGTCGGGATCACCACCAATGTGCGTAATTCCGGTGGAATTTGTTTAGAAAAATCCATTCGCGGCAACGGATGCGGATACGCCAGCACGATCACCAGCCGGTTCACCAGCGCCACGGCAAGTTGACTTACGCACACCAGCGAGACAATGCCGAGAAGAAGAAGCAACCAATCATTGGCACCGCCCGCATACGCTTTCAATAGCAAACTGCCGGTTATGACCAACGTCATTAGCACAATAGTACCCAGATAAAACAGCATAGGATGACGATACATTATTTTCTGAAAAAACTCGAAAGCAGACAGGCGTACATTCGTTTCGCGCTCGAGCTGCGCCAATCCTTTATCAATCAGATAAAATCCAACATGTGATTCTCGATCCTCAACACCTTTTCTAGCAGCGCTTTCATGCGCAAGCTGAATTGCTTTACTTGCTACCTCGCTTTCGGTAAACTTGCTGTTCTTCGCTATCCTCTCCACAACATGACGGTAGCTATCCCGAGTCGCAAAATCCATTTTGCCGTAAACTCCGCCCGGATCCTCGAGCAGTTTCTGCTCGACCGCACTCATAGTCTCAACGAATTCACGCCAGTCCATCGCACTGAGGAACCGGAGACTGCCGATACTATTGCTGACCGAAACCTGGTCTGCTGCTTGCTGTTGATTCGCTGATTGAATCATCTGCTCAATCGTCAGCCCGGACTCCGAAAGCTGCTGCTCAATCCATGTGAGCGGCAGGGCAAGAGCGGAACTTTGACCTTGCAGGCGGCGTGCGAATTCTGCAACAAACGCAGAAACCATTGGCGGTTTCGAGCGTGCCATATCCGCGATTACCAGAACCAGACTCTTCGGATCCTTCTCCGCCATTTCCATCATCTGATCTGCCCAATATTCAGCATGGCTTTGGTCGCGCCGGCCGACAGCGATTCGCGATGCAACACGCCGCAAATTCTCGATGAGCGCCAGGCGCAGCATGATAGGCACTGCCCACAATTCCCCTATTTTCAACACAGTAACCGTCTGGTAAGCAGAAACAAAACTGCTGAGGCTTCCCGGATCAATCCGACCATCTCCATGTGAAATCGCTTCCAATGCAATGGCATACACTCGCGGAAGTCCTGCTGATGGACTATTCATCAAACGAGGCAATTCCCGGCCATAGCCTTTCGGTAAATGCCTCTGCGCAGTGCGTATCTGCTCTTCAATAAGGTAGAAATTATCGAGCAGCCATTCCGCCGCCGGCGTTATACGGCGCTCTTCCTTAACCGCTTCTGCCAGCAAATTGCGTACCTCAAGCAATACTTCCCCATTTTCTGCCAGCCGAAGCAAAAGCCGTTCCGGACCACGTCCAGAAGCTAATTTGTGTGATTGCGCAAGGCTCTTGCCGTGCTGTTCCATCTGATCAGTACTGAACAACTCAGAACGCAGTGCCGGCTCATCACCAGCATATTTTCGCCTAAATTCCTTTTCACGAAAACGCGATCTCAAATGAGATAGCTTCCCAAGAATAATCTTACTACTCTTTTTCAAAAATAAGGACTCCTTATTAGACACCCAGTCTATATGATTCAGAAGAGAGCGTCAAGTCACTAATTTGCTCTGCTATTGCCTTTTGCTCTGTCAAGCCTGGTTCAACTTCATCAAAATTATGAATTCGTTCATTTGATCTGGATGGACAAGCAGGGAATGATAATCATGCTAGCTTGGGAGGTTATGATCAAATAGAAACTGAATACATACCTGATATTTTGATTATTCATGAAGTTAATATTATAATAAGTAATGAAAGGTAATTAATGAATATTGACACCTTGAAATTTATAAAAGCTTGCATTAAGAGCCGGAAAATATTATGGACTTATCATGTTAACATGCGATTGAAAAAAAGATTTATTCCCCGTGAGGCAATTTTGCTTTCAGTAGATACCTATGAAATAATAGAAGAATATCCTCAGGATAAATATTTGCCCAGTTATCTCATATACGCAGCATATGAAGATCTTATCCTTCATATACAGATTGCGGTTGATATAAAAAATGATAGCATTACTATTATAACAGCTTATAAACCTACGTTAGAAAAATGGGAAACGGATCTTAAGACAAGGAGGAAACCATGATCTGTCAAAATTGTGGAGCAAAATTAGAGAATGTTATTACAGATTTACCATTTAAAATTAGAGATAATTCGATCGTGATCATCAAAGGCTTACCAATCTTACAATGCCAAAATTGTAATGAATATTTAATAGAAGATCCTATTATGGAGAAAGTCGATTTGATTCTTGATAGAATAGATGTTACAGCAGAACTTGAAATACTAAATTTCGTTGCTTAAATAGATGTTGCTTTTAATGTTCTTATTCCCCAACCGGGGGTAGCGCCCAGCAGTGATTCCTGGTGCGGGCGTTACTGCTGGACGTTTCCCAATTTATGTATATCTGTTGTTGTTTATTCGAGTAGTTTCTCGACTTCTTCTTTATCGAGGTCGAGGACGTGGGGGATAACGGAGATTTCGGCAGCTTCGCGTGTGATGGCGGCTGCCACAGTGGTGAGCGTGCCATACCGATGAGCTTGAAGTAGTGAGCGCTGAGCGCCAGACCTTTGTCTTTAGCGATACGAGCTTCAAGATTAACTGCGGGGAACACTGCTGAGTCACTGTCGGCAGAGACGCCCCATGCGCCAACTGCCGTGCCCAGAATGTTGAAGACTCTCGATAGACTGTCCTGCATCGTACATCCAGCATTGCAGGTCATCGTAGAAATCGAGGCATGTGGGGTCCATAGTTAAGCAGGCATTGCAAAGAGCAGTATCAGCTTGGGGTCCCTGGCAGCGGAGCTGGGATGCGGGGCAGATGTAGATGCATCCGCCGCATAACCGGCATTTTTCATCGCTTAGGAAGCTGCTATCAAGAAGCAAGAACTAATTTAGATCAGGAGCTTTTTCGTGGCTCACACTTTAATTATCTTAAATGGCAAGAAAATATTTTTTAGCTGAAAAATTAATTTTCTACACAGAATAAGGTTAACATGAAGAAAAAGCATGAAAATAACAATTAATATTCTATGGGAACTGGTTTTTATAAGTTGAACCACCCCCTCTGGATCCGAAATGATTATTTGGGGAGGAAATACGATTAATGAAAGTGTCAATTCAGGAGGGATATACTGGCCATGATTATGATTTGCTTCTTTGATTAGAATGGTTCGGATGGGCATACTTGTTGATGAAGTCAATATTCTTGACAAGTTGCCCATCCTTGTTATTAAATCAAGCTGATTTAAAGTTTATTCACAAGGATGTTGTTTGTGATTTACGAATTATAAGAGATTTCTTATTTACTCGCATAAAGGTGGTAATGAAATTGCTCTATAATGATGATGTTGAGATTTGAGATCTACGAAAAGGATTATTACAAGATAATTAAAACAAGAGAGACAAAGCATATATCAGAATATTTTAAATCTTTATCATTATTATTTTTGGTTGTGCTTTGGCTTTTAATTTTCATGCATACGTATTTGTTTTCGCAGGATTCATGGGCGCGCGTTTATGGAGGCCCTTGGGAGGATACCCTTCGCTCAATACAGCAAACAAGCGATGGCGGATACATTGTAGCGGGTGAATATAATAGTAGCGTTGGTATTAATTTTGGGGTAATGAAAATGGATTCTTCAGGAGCAATTGAATGGCAGAAAGCATATAATGAAATACCGGGCCAATGCCAAAGAGCAAATTCAGTACAACAGACAATGGATGGAAGGTATATAGTTGCAGGAAATACAGATATTTGTTTTGGGAACATTTTAGATGTTTGGATTTTGAAATTAGACGGTCATGGGAATATAGAATGGCAGAAGACATACGGTGGTTCATCTGCTGATTTAACGTTTTCAATTCAGCAGACGAATGATGGCGGGTACATTATTGGAGACACTACATATTCTTTTGGCGCATGGGAAGCTGATTATTGGATCTTGAAATTAGATTCAACTGGAAATATAATCTGGCAAAAAACATACAGCTTCGATGATCAAGAAGGAGCAGATGTCATTCAACAAACGAATGACGGCGGATTCGTCATAGGAGGGACAACGAAATCCTTTGGCAACCTTAATGAATACCTTGTATTAAAAATAGATGCAAACGGTGAAATGGATTCATCGTGCACATTTATTGCTAATACAAACATTACTCCTGTTAATTCCTCAGCAGAAGTAATGGTAACCAATGCAATTGTAGCAATATCTTATGCAACTGTAATCGCTACCAATATTTCAGCCATAAATTCTGCAATGACAAATACTTTTATTTGCAGGAATGATCCTGCACCTGGATCCGTTCCAGATAATAATAATTATCCAGGTTCTCCGTTCACCATTAGCAAATTTGGCGCTGATCTTAATTTAAGCTGGAGCGAACCTGGCGGCACTTGTCAAACACAAGATTATGGAATTTACAGGGGTACATTACCATGGTTCGCCTACGATCATGTTCCACTTATGTGTACTACTGGAGGTGCAACGTCTGTACTATTTCTCCGGATGCAGGAAGCTATTATTATTTAATAGTAGCGCAAAATAATAATGAGGAAGGATCTTATGGTTTTGATTCATTTAATAATGAAAGACCAGCTTCATCAATTCCTTGTTTTCCTCAAAAAATTGGCAACTGTAATTAATATTTTTTTAATGAGAATAATTCCCTGCGCTCTTGGTTCACATATACCGCTTTCGATCTCCCGAAGGCTTACTACCCTACAGTAAGAAAATACTCTACTATGCTTCTATTGCTTGAGGCATTGCACATCTTCTGATTGCTCGCAAAGAATAAAACGATGTTTTTTTCCGAGGCAACAATAGGGCGGCCATTCCCTATTCCCTATGCCGAACATGTTGGAACCCAATGGGAATAAACCGCGAAGACCGCGAAGACCGCGAAGAAGAATGACAAAAAATAGGAAAAATAGGGACAGTCACCTAATTTTTAGAAAAATTAGGTGACTGTCCCTATTTTTTGGTTCTAGACTTTTGCCGTGCTGTTCCATCTGTTCAGTACTGAACAACTCAGAACGCAAGGCCGACTCATCACCAGCATATTTTCGCCTAAATTCCTTTTCACGAAAACGCGATCTCAAATGAGATAGCTTCTCAAGAATAGCCTTGCTGCTTTTTTTTAAATATAAGATCTCCCTCTAACTTGCTCAAATGAATCTATGCCCATGTTGCTGACTGAACTTCGCGTATGCTTTACAATCCACGCGAATATTACTTCTATAGGAGAGATTGGTTACGATGTTGATCAAAGGCTGGCGGCGATTCCATAAGTTACTGCATTCCCTGCGTAAGATGCCCCACAATGAATAGAAATTGCGGCTGCATGTGAGCATTTCATGGATGATGCCGTCCAGGGTTAAATGCTTACTTCGAGCCACCGGGTAGGTTAGTGTGTAGTATCTCCAATCCTCAGGAAACGAATCGAGGGCAATGCCGTTCTCCAATTTCATCTGATCCCATAGGCATGTACCAGGCAGAGGCGTTAGAAAAAGTACATTAAGACTATCCAGACCATACTGGCTTGCTACTTCGGCAATACGTGCGCCAATTCCGGGTTCATCTACATCCAAACCTATGATAAAAGAACCTGCTACCAATATGTCATGATGCTGTATGCGCTGAACGGATGCACGAAAATCCCTGCCTTTCAATAGATTGAACTTTTTGCCAATCTCCATAAGTCCTTCCGGTGTAGGAGATTCAAAACCAATAAAGACGCCGCGGCATCCTGCTTTTACTGCTAACATCAGCAATTCTTCATCATCGGCGAAATTAATAGTTGCCTGCGTAACCCATTCCTTTTGTATGTTCGCCTTCACCATGGCACGGAACAGCTCCTTGGCTCTGGCAATATGATCAGATCGCGTGCCAATGAGATTATCATCCACAACTAAAACAAGTTTCTCACGAATTAATTGGAATTCTCGCACCACATCCTCAATAGGTCTGTGACGATAGAGAGATCCATTGAATGCCGTAACACTGCAAAAACTGCAGTTTAATGGACAACCGCGTGATGTTTGAATCGCACCAAAAGCATAAGCCGGTGGCAATAAATCATGACGTGCAGGCGGAATATTATTTATATCCGCGATCCCTCCCTCATAGAGAGGCTTAATGTTATTTTTTCTGGCATCTTCCAGAACTTGCGGCCAGAAACTCTCAGCTTCTCCTGTTACCACTGAGTCCACTCGTGCCATAACTTCGTCCAGACACATAGTTGCGTGAATGCCTCCCATGACGACCGGGACTCCTAAATTCCTGAAATGAGCAGCTATCTCATAAGCTCTATTCGCCTGCGAAGTGAATGCCGTAATACCGACAAGGTCCGGACGAACCATAGTCGAATAGTCCGGTACACCAAGATTCTCATCTATGATAGTAATTTCCCATTCCGGTGAGGTCAAGCCCGCAAGCACCATCAGATTGAGCGGCTTCCACACTCGAAAACGGTTCCAACGGCTCTCCTCTATGTTAATAATGCTGACAAGCGGATTAGATGGATTAATTAAATATAGTCGCATAATAAATTCTCAAAAAAATCCTTAATCAAAAATTCATTGTATATGAGATTGTAAAGAATAGCAAGAAGGAGGGGGTCGTACCATAACATTAGCCTATCTTCAAACGCTTTACTGGACAGCATTCCAGTGAGTTTTTGTCAGAAAATCAGCAAAAATTGCTCATCATGAATTCAGAAAAATGAAACAAGACCTAATCGGTTTTTGCTGAAAATTTGCAAGGACCCTTCGAAACGATGACAGGGACTCTGTTACAACATAGGTTAATGTCGAGGTCCGCCCCCCCCCACTTTTAATTTGACTTTAAGGGTAAAATGAATCATGATATAAAAATGGCGAAGCAACCTCAGAGAATTGTATGATTAAAAAAAAGAAAGACAGCATGCCAAGCCCGGAAGGATCAACAAAGAAGCACGCGAAAGCTTCTGGTAAATCTCAACGGGAATCCTGTAAAGAGCTGAAACAGCGAAACGCTGAGCTTATTGCGAGTACTGAAACCTTACGCAAAAAAATCATCAAGCAGGATATGATTGAGAAAGAACTCCGTCAAAGTGAAATAGTCCTTGAGATTAATGGCTCAATGGTGAACTATAAAGGTCAAAAGGCAATCTTGAGCATTAACCATGATATTACCCAACGCAAATGCACGGAAGAAGCACTTCGGGAAAGTGAAGAAAAATACCGGCTGCTGGTTGAAAGTTCCTTGCAGGGCATTTGTATTGCACAGGGGATCCCGCCATTGCTCGTTTTCGTTAATCCCGCCTTTGCGGAGATGCTTGGCTATACTGTCGACGAACTGCTATCTCTTTCTCATGAAGAGACGCAAAGATTAATCCATCCGGAGGATCGTGCTATTTTTTTTCAGCGTTACAGAGAACGGCTTGAAGGAAAATCGACCATTCTACGCCACGAAATACGGGCTGTGCGTAAGGATGGGTCTGTGCGTATGATAGAGCTAATCGGCAGTCCTATCAAATATAAGGGTCAGCCTGCTGTTCAGGCTGTTTTTCAGGATATTTCCGAGCGGAAGATGGCTGAAGAACAAATTCTTATTGCTAATGAGAGATTAAAGTATCTGTTGACTTCTACGCCGGCGGTCATATATACGGCAAAGATCTCTGGTGATTATGGAGCCACCTATGCAACCGAAAATATTGTTCTGCTGACAGGCTATAATTCCAAAGAATTCACAAAAGAATCAAATTTCTGGAAAGAGCATATCCATCCGGAAGATGTGCAGCGTATTCTTGGCGAGCTACCCGATATCTTTGAAAGGGGATATCATGCCTATGATTATCGCTTTCTTCACAAAAATGGTGGCTATATCTGGATTCGCGACGAGATGAGGCTTATTAAAGACAAAGAAGGCAATCCACTGGAAATTGTCGGATATATGACTGACCTTACAGAACAAAAGAAATCAGAAATACTTCAACGCAAGGATGAGCAGAGAGCTCGTGCCCTGCTTAGTCTTTTCCAAAATACTTTTGATTCTACAGAAGCAATCATTAGCTTTGCCATGGAAGTAGCAATGAAAATAGCTGAAAGCGAGTTGTGTTTTATTGGCTTCATAGACGAACTTGAATCAATTATGTTTACGCATCTTTGGTCTGAAAAAGCTATGAAGAAATGTGCAATAGATTACAAACCTGTTCAATTTTCAATAAGCGAGGCTGGTTTGTGGGGTGAAACGGTAAGGCAACGTAAAGTGATCGTTGTTAATAACTATTCAGCACCCAATCCCTTTAAGAAAGGGATACCCACCGGTCATGTTAAAATTAAAAGGTTTCTTGGTATTCCTGTACTTCATGATGGCAGAGTGGTAATGGTATGCGGGCTGGCAAACAAAAAAAAAGATTATGACGAATTCGACAAACTGCAGATAGTACTCTTCATGCAAGGTTTATGGGAAATGATCTGCAACAGAAGATCGAAAGAAGAAATAGAGAAGAAGAAAGCAGAATTTGAAGCAATTTTCAATTCTATATATGATGGTGTATTTTTTATTGATGCTCAGCACCATATACAGATGATAAATCCTGCCGTGACCAGAATGTTTGGATACACTTTTGAGGAATTGCGAGGTAAGACAACAGAAATTTTATATCCAAAAAAGCTTGAGTACGATGCTAAGCAAGAAATTCTTAAAGAATGTCGTAGAACTTTTGACTCTCAATTATTCGAAATGGTGTGCCAGCGAAAGGATGGTACTGAATTTTGTTCAGAATTAATCACAACGCCTATCATAGATTCTCAGGGAGATTCACTTGGCTTCATATCAATTCATCGGGACATTACAGAGCGGAAACAACTGGAGGCTCAGCTCCTGCAATCTCAGAAACTGGAAGCAGTAGGGCAACTGGCAGGCGGAGTAGCGCACGATTTTAATAATCTCCTGACAGTCATCATGGGTTATGGTGAGCTCCTTTTCAAGCAGCTTCAAAGCAGTGATCCTTTGCGTGATTATGCTAAGTCTGTACTAAACTCAGCCAGACGTGGTGCTGATTTTACCAATCAGCTCCTTGCTCTCAGCAGCCGACATGCCACACATAAAGAAGTCTTGAATCTTAATACCGTAGTTGCTGATACAGACAATATATTAAATCGCTTGATCAGCGAACATATTGAAATGATGACCATACTTGATCCAACCCTCAAACAAGTGAATGCTAATCCGACACAAATCGTTCAGGTCCTTATGAATCTCGCTGTGAATGCACGGGATGCTATGCCTCATGGGGGGCTGTTGACTATCTGTACTGCAAATGTTTCTCTTGACGAGGCATATTCCCGTCGCCACCCTGGGGCAACGCCCGGTCCTTATGTAATGATCTCTGTTTCCGACACCGGGCATGGAATGGATGCAAATGTCCAGGCTCACATATTTGAACCTTTTTTCACTACTAAAGAGAAAGGGAAAGGAACTGGGCTAGGCTTATCCGCGGTCTACGGAATCGTTAAACAAAGTGGCGGACACATCGAGGTGGAAAGCGCACCCGGAAAAGGCTCAACTTTCAAGATTTACTTTCCTTGTGCAGAGGGGATTCTTGAAGTTCCTAGACCGCCTCCTGATCTTACTGACCTTCCTCGAGGAACTGAAACTATTCTTGTAGTGGAAGACGAAGAAGCTGTCCGATCCTTCATCTGTAAAGTTCTTCGAAGTATGGGATACCGTATCCTTGAAGGATGTAATGGTGTGGAAGCTCTGAAGATCTCTAAAAAATACCATGATCCAATCCATCTCTTGCTTACTGATGTAATCATGCCACGCCTCAGCGGATCCGAGTTGGCGAAGCTCCTTCTGGCTCAACGGCCAGAATTGAAAATCCTTTTAATTTCAGGTTACACCGATGGCGAAATCGGCTCCTATAGCGATATCACAGCAGATATGCCCCTCCTTCAAAAACCTTTCAGCACCGCGATCCTTGCCCGCCTGGTACGCAAAATACTTGATGCAGATGGGGTCGGACCGCAACATTAGACATCGTTGCAATAAAGTCCCCATCATCGTTTCAAAGGCCTCTGTGAATTTTTC
>MFGW01000042.1:12508-18066 GCA_001780385.1 Candidatus Fischerbacteria bacterium RBG_13_37_8
AAGTATGAATAAATCTGATGAAGGGAAGTTTATCAGCGTTTTTTGCTGAATTTTTGAAATAGCCCCATGAAACGATGTTCAGGAGAGCATTTGAAGAGCATCTAATGTTACGGTCCGACCCCCCCCCTATTTTAATGATTTTTTGCGCCATTGCCAGCGTTCCTTGGCTTCCATCATGCAATAGTAGAATGAATTATCTTTATTGAGAAAGGCTACGTCAAATGCTTCGATTGATTCCCGGTTCTGGTCTTCGAGGGAGGCGATGAGCGGGCGGCAGCGTTTTGTAGCGATATCGGTGAGATAATCTGTCAATGCAGTTGACATTACCATATCGCAGCCGTAGTTGGCGGCAAGTCCTTCGAGGTTTTCGTCATTAAGAATGGCTTGCGTTAAGAGCGACCATAATAAATTACGTGCTCTTCTAAGATACCAGTACTTTACCGGTCCTTTATCTATAATTTCGTTCATTAATTTATTGAGCCGGTAATGAATCTTATAGCAGAGCACAACGTAACGCAGATCTGCTTTTAAGCGGTTCTGATTAAATACCTTTTCATATTTTTCATCTTCTTCAAATACATCGCGTATTGAACTAAGCAGTTCCAGTTCACCATCGGAGGCAAGAAATGTTTGTGCGAGCTTAAGAAGCTTTACTTCCTTTTTCTCAATAATACCTTCTTCCGTTTCCTGATCTAGTTCAGCGAAGGCATTTTTTTGTCGTTCATAGTAAATGCCGAGTTCTGTGCGGAATTTGTCCTGCACCAGGAGTTGTATTTCATCGTTCGCATGCAGATCCCATGGCATCACGGGATTCTGGCGATTATTATTAATAGTGACGGTGGTAATAAATTCCGATGTAGCATTAGTGATGAATTTACATAAAACGCGGATTGCTTCAAGTGCTTTTTTTGCTTCTGCGTCCTGGTTTTCCGGATCGGACATGTGTTGATCGGAGCAGAATTGATCAAATGTTGTAAGCGTCTGTGCGCCATTAAGCAAGCGTGGTGATGTTATGATGCATTTATTATTTTCATAGGTTACTTGCTGAGCGGCAATTGTGATACCGTTATGATTGAAGGCGAAGACGTCGGGTGTATCTTTTTTTTGCAGGACAATTTTCTGGAAAGCGCGAGTGATTGATTTATTGACATATCCTTTATCACCAAGACCGTAGCGTATATTGCGTTCAAAGAATTTGCTGCCCATTTCGCGATAAATTGAGAGGATGTCAACGAGGCGAATAAATCCGATGATCATCTGTTCTTCCTGTGGACCTTTTTGCAGGAGTGGATATTCCATCGGCAGATAATAGGCGTAGACTCTTGAAGTGGTACCAGTAGGACCGATATCATCTGATCCGGTTATTGTTCGCTGGTCAAACGTAAAGCGAACAGGACGGTTATTAAAAAAACGGTCGACAAGGTATTTTTTTTGTTCAAGTTGCTCCATAAGGTTTTTCAAATATTCACTTTGCTGCAATTCAGAAAGTGGACCTGAAGTAAGAATGCGGAAATATATCTGATCGATAAGGGCACTGTTTTCCAGCAGACATGCAGTAATCTGATTGGAGAAACGATTCGTACCATTGCTCTCTTTTTCCGTGGCAAATATACTATCCATGCCTGCTGTAACGAATTGCCGGAGCGGTTGTCTAATTTGATCCATGGAGGAGGACCAACTGACGAGCAGCAAATAAAGATTACGCCGCGTACTATCGAAATGAAAAGCATTAATACCGAATTCGGTTTGATTAAACGCGATTTGCGTTAGGCCTTTATTTTGTTCAATATCAAATTCTTTCATGAGATATGCCAACGCCAGGTAATGGTTCCGATTGCCTCCCCACTTGGTTTTTAATGCATTATTGAATTTTTTTGCAATTTTTTCTAATTCATTCATAATTGCCCCCTATTCTTCATATAAGCCCTACGCTATCTATATCTCAATATTTAACTATATAATATAAATGATAATAAATCAAGATGAAGGAACTACACTTTTTCCGAGACTTTGCTCGGAAAAAGGGGCTCTTTTCAAGAGCCCATCAGGCAAAGAGGCACAAAGTGAAAAAGGAAAAATTATAATTTCAGACAAACATGTTGTCTCTAATTTTGCGCTAAGCGCCTCTTCTCTTCCTTTTAGTTGAAATTACCCGGTTACTTCTCTATAATCTTAATATGCTGATCAATAGATTTTCTCTGAAGGTTCAGAATTTTTTTTGGGCTTTTAACCAGGGGTTGGTATGCCATGAAACAAAATCAAGCTGTTTCGTTCCTGTCTGCGTTGCGCTGTTGCTGTTTTTTCTCATTCCAAAGGTATTTGGGAACTCAATGCAATTGCAAGCCCGGTACGTTCGCATTCATTGCACAATAGATCTGAATGAATTGCAGAAATGTGCCAGTGAGCAATGTGCTTCATCGCCTAAAATCAAAACGCTTGGTGGCAGTTATTACATCGATTATATGCATGTCGGTGCAGGCTACATCGATATCAAAACAATAGAAGGATCTCGAAGAAGATACGGTATGAGTGATACTGCCGGCATTCTTATAAAAAAAATATGCACACCTGATGTAACTCCAGTTCTTAAATATATCAAATACCATGAGTTTCGCTATGACTATAATGATATCTATTTTGCGAAGGAGAACATCCCTGATGCCCGAAAGAATGATATTACTATCTCACTCGGGGGCAATTGGTACATGGTCAGTCATTATCAATATCTCACCGATGATACGAACCTGCAGTACAATAAAATAATGCAGTCTCTTCGTAATATATCACCAGTTGCTCCTGCTGTGCTAAATTACCCATCGCAGGCTTTTGTCGTTGCGCGGAGCAAGGAAGAATTTCTGAAGGGGATTGGCATTTATTACCTGGGTAATTCGGATTGGCAATGGAAATTAATGAAAGAAGCGGTAATCAAAAAAGCCCGGCAGGAATGGATTGATTCACTCGGGATAGATTTTTCAAAAAAAATGGCAATTGCAGTATTTAATAAAGGCAACACCGAATCGCTCGCTATCGAAGTGGGAATCAGCAACATTGTGGAAGAGGGAACTGAGATTCACGTTTATTATTATGCAACTGGAATTTCCGGGAAAGAAGCAACACGTTCATTATCTTCCCATTATGATATTGTTGTATGTGACAGACGCGAGGCGCCTGTCGTTTTTTACGAGAATTTGCAAAGAAAAGGATCTCTACCGGCGTATGTTCCTCCTGCAATTGAGCATTCACCTGATCAACCGGAAGCAAAAAAAAATCCTACCAAAGACACTCAACTCGCCTCGCAGCTGGAAGGACCTGAGGCCGTAAGTATTGAATCTCTGATAATGAATTTGGAAGGAAATGACTACGAGGCAAGGGAGCAGGCTGCAGAAAAATTAAAACAACGGAGTGATGCAAAAACGATTGGAATGGTCATTGCACTGATGGCTAAGGAAAAATGCAAGCAAGGTCTGTGTGTTCAGATTTTACTTGAGAGATGAAAATGCGATCTGCCCTGCCAGATTTAAATTCTTATTTTAATAACGATCAGCGTTTTTTGTTGAAATTTTGACAATCCCCAATTGAAACTCTGTTCAGGTGCATGTTTTAAGAGTGTCCAATGTCGGGCTTTGACCCCCCCTGTTTGACTTTATGTATTAGAGGCGCTATTTTATGGAAGGTAAATGAGAATGACGAAAGGTATTATATTTGATATAAAACGGTATGCGATCCATGATGGACCGGGGATACGCACGACGGTTTTTTTCAAGGGATGTCCGTTGAGTTGTTATTGGTGTCACAATCCAGAAGGTCAACGTGCGCAACCGGAGCTAGTGTATAATCGTGCGGTATGTTTACGGTGTGGGGAATGTGTGCGGCATTGTGCGGCGGATTTTTTGTTGCAGAATGAGCGCGGGCACATTGTATTGCCCGTGAAGGAATGTCCCGAGTGTGGGGAGTGTGCAAAGGTATGTCCATCGCAGGCATTGGAGTATATAGGAAAGCTGATGAGTGTGGAGGAGGTAATGAGCGAGGTTGATAAAGACAGGTTATTTTATGAAGAATCCGGGGGTGGGGTGACCTTTTCCGGGGGAGAGCCGTTTGCACAACCTGAATTTTTGGAGGAGTTGCTCATCCGTTGCAGGGCAAAAAAGTATCATACCACGGTGGATACTTGCGGGTATGTGCCAGGGGTGGTATTAGCACGGATTGCGCCGCTTGTGGATCTGTTTCTTTTTGATATAAAGATAATGAATACGGAAGTTCATAGGAAATATATGGGGAGGGCAAACTGGGGTATCCTTGAGAATATGAAAAGACTGGCAAAGGCGGGAAAAACCATTATGATACGAATTCCCGTCATACCAGGAATTACGGATACTGAGCAAAACTTGAATGATATGATTGCATTTTTAAAAAAGCTAAGTGATATTCATGAAGTTGCGTTGTTGCCATTTCATGCGGCAGGAGAAGCGAAATACAAGAAATTGCGGAGAAGAAAGCCCGTGCGGAATATTATGCCACCATCGGAAGCAAAAATGAATGACTTGCGGAGGCTATTTGAGAACAACGGTTTCTCTGTTAAAATAGGAGGTTAACGTTTGCGAGTTCTGCGGAGCAGACCGTAGCAATCCCTGGGGTTCATGCTTCTTTTAGACCGTTCAGGATTGCCTCGCACGCCTGCGGTGTGTTCGCAAAAAATACAAAGGAGAATGAGGCATTATGAATCAGCGAATTCAGCAATTACGAGAACAAAGTCTCAGCATTGTTCCCTATATAAGTCCGGAGAGGGCATTGCTTATTACGGCATTTTACTGGAGTGATTCTGCGATGGCAGTTTCAGTGCCTGTGAGGCGTGCGCTTGCATTTCGGCATATACTTGAGAACAAGGCTATTTGTATAAATGAAGGCGAGCTTATCATAGGAGAGAGAGGACCGGGACCAAAAGCAACACCAACCTACCCGGAAGTGTGTTGTCACAGTATTCGCGATCTTGAGATACTCGATTCGCGAGAAAAAATTCAGTTCAAGGCAAGTGACGAGGTCAAGGAGATATACCGTGAGCAGTTGATCCCGTTCTGGCAAGGTAATTCAATGCGTGACAGGATATTCAGAGAGGTTTCCAATGCATGGAAAGATGCGTATGAAGCCGGCATATTTACTGAATTCATGGAACAGCGGGCACCGGGGCACACGGTGCTTGATGATAAAATATACCATAAGGGATTTCTCGGCTTCAAGGAAGATATTGCGCGTGCAATAAAAAAGCTTGATTTTTTCAATGATCCGGAAGCGTTCCGCAAGCGGGAGCAGCTTCATGCCATGGCGATAGCTGCAGATGCATTGATTCATTATGCGAACAGGCATGCAGAAGTTCTGCGGGAATATGCACCGAATGAACGCAATCCACAGCGCAGAAAGGAACTTGAAAGAATTGCGGAAATATGCAGGCAGGTGCCTGCATATGCACCGCGCACTTTTCATGAAGCACTGCAATATTACTGGTTCGTGCATCTCGGTGTTATCACCGAATATAATACATGGGATTCATTCAATCCTGGGCG
>MFGW01000042.1:18108-18518 GCA_001780385.1 Candidatus Fischerbacteria bacterium RBG_13_37_8
AAATGGAACATTATCCGAAGAAAGTGCACGTGAGCTTCTGCAGGCACTCTGGATTAAATTCAACAATCAGCCGGCTCCGCCTAAAGTAGGTGTAACGGCAGAAGAGAGCAACACCTACACTGATTTTGCGCTGATCAATACCGGCGGCGTGAAAGAGGACGGCTCTGATGGGGTAAACGAACTGTCATACCTCATCCTCGATGTCATTGAGGAGATGCGGCTCACACAGCCAAGTTCGATGGTGCAGATCAGTAAAAAAACACCGGATGCATTCATCAAGCGTGCATTGAAAATTATTAAAACAGGTTTCGGGCAACCGTCCGTGTTCAACACCGATGCGATTATCCAGGAAATGCTCCGGCAGGGCAAATCGTTGCACGATGCGCGCAATGGCGGTGCAAGCGGATGCG
>MFGW01000042.1:18536-22094 GCA_001780385.1 Candidatus Fischerbacteria bacterium RBG_13_37_8
GAAAAGAGAACTATACACTCACCGGTTATTTCAACCTCAACAAGATTCTTGAAATTACACTCAATAACGGAATAGATCCGCGTACAGGAAAAAATATCGGTGTGGCCAGCGGCAATCCAGTCGAGTTTAGTACTTACGAGGAACTCTTCGCTGCATTTACGAAACAACTCAATTATTTCATCGATATTAAAATAGAGGGGAACAACATTATTGAGCGGCTCTGGGCAGAATATTTGCCGACACCATTCCTGTCACTATTAATCAATGATTGCATTGAACGTGGCAAGGATTATCATGACGGCGGCGCGCGTTATAACACGAACTATATACAAGGCGTGGGTATGGGAACCATCACCGATTCATTGACTGCCATGAAATACCACGTGTTTGCGAATAAGACACTCACCATGAAAGACCTGCTCACAGCACTCCGGAATAATTTTAAAGGTTGCGAACCATTGCGTCAGCGACTGCTTAATAAAACACCAAAATATGGAAATGATGACGAAGCAGCAGATGAAATACTGCGCGAGGTCTTCGAAGCCTATTTCAAGGCGATTGATGGGAGACCGACAACCAAAGCCGGACATCACCGGGTAAACCTTCTGCCAACAACTGTCCATGTTTATTTCGGCAAAGTGCTCGGTGCAACACCGGATGGCAGAAGAGCTGAGGAGCCGCTCTCAGAAGGCATTTCACCAGTACAAGGAGCAGACCGCAAAGGACCTACTGCCGTGCTAAAATCCGCAGCTAAAATTGATCACCTGCGCACAGGCGGTACTCTCCTCAACCAGAAATTCACACCCCAATTACTCGAAAATGAAGACGGGATCAATAAACTCATCTCTCTTATACGCACCTATTTTCGCATGGACGGACATCATGTTCAATTCAATGTCGTGAGCACCGAGACATTGCGCGAAGCACAGAAACACCCAGAAAAATACCGTGATCTTATCGTACGTGTTGCGGGGTACAGCGATTACTTCATCAATCTTGGTGCAAAATTACAGGATGAGATAATCCGCCGCAGGGAACATAAGGAATGGTAAAACAGTGGATAGTGAGCAGTGGATAGTGAGCAGAATAGAGGGGGATAGGTATTCTCAAATTCTTAAACTGTAAATACCTGTCACCATCCTTCGATTATGAAGAAAGCTTTGGTTTTCATATATCTTGCAATCACCGTAGTCTTATACTTGGTATCTGCGCCTTTGAATGCAAAAAGCGATGGGCTCATTTACTATGCAATGGCTGAAGCTTTTTCCCAGCACAGATTATCCCTTGAAGAAGAGATGTATCTCGATGCGTATTTGTCCACCCGCTCACTTGGCAAATTTTATTCTGATGATTTAAAACTTACTTCTTTCTATTATCCAGGCTCCGCACTATTGTATTATCCTTTTTTTAAATGCGCAGATGTGTTGAGTAATCTCTCAGTTTTAAAACAAAATAACATTCTGTTCTCCACAGTTTCACCTTTGCCGTTCAGCAGAATTGCCATGCTCTGGTTTGCGAATTTTCTGTTTCTATTCATTTCTTTTCTGCTCATGCATCTTATTATAAAAAATCTCTTCAATCTCCGGAATTTTCAAATCGCAGCTATTATTTTTATGCTCTTCCTATCAACTTCATGGATTTGCTATTCCACGCTGGAATACATGTTCATTCACAACATGGAGATCATGGTTTCAAGTGCCTTCTTGTTGTGCTGGCTGCGACAAAAAAATACTTCAATACACCATTTTTTTGCACTGGGCTTTCTATTTTCACTGCTAGTTTCTATCCGCTTAATTAACGCCACCATCTATATTCTTTTTATTACATATTCACTTTATAAATCGAGGTGTTCCAACTCCAGGTATTCCACTAGACTGAACGCCAGCATATTGCTAATTGCAGGAGGCCTTCCTGCCGCACTATTCCTTGCATATTATAATCAACAGATCTTCGGCAATGCATTTTCAATGGGATATCCAAAAAATTTGCTGGTCTGGTCATTGGGTTTCCCCGAAGCTCTAAGCTCGTTCTTTTCAATACTGTTTTCTTATTTCTTTCATCCTGTTCGCGGTCTTTTTATCTGGCATCCACTTTTGCTTCTCAGTTTTATTGGTATTTTCGCTTATCACAATAATACTTCCCTTAAGAAACTTATGCTTTTTTCCCTTGCCCTGTTTACCTTAATTATAAGTCAGTATAAGATTTGGTGGGGTGGTGGAACTTATGGACAAAGATTTTTTCTTTCTCTTCTTCCCTTCTTTGCCATAGGGCTAAGCAAAATCTTCTCTTATAAAAGTAAAACAGTGGTTGTCATATTAACCCTCTTGACACTTTATAGCCTGTGCATTTATGTACTATATCTTGGCGGAGCAAGAAAAAATTCTGATGAATTCTACACACCTTATTCATTCATAAAAGAAGCATACCACGATCCACAATTCATAAAAAATTCGATTGCATTCAATACAATAAAAAATCCCCACAATGCATTCGTCTGGCTTATTAATATAAAATCCGCTCCTGCTTTCACCTCTAAATCTATGACTCATTCCGATTCTGTACATCAATTTAAATTAGCACTGCCTGATTCTTTGCAAAACCAAACCGTTTCATTCGCCTTGCAAATTTATACTGATCAGGAAAAAAAATTTCCGAAACAATTCCTACTCTCAGCACGATCTGCTAAAACTGAACTCACCACTGAAAACAACATATTCAAGATATCACACCTTGGCCTCCCGTCTCCACTGATCACCACCTCGCTTAATGAAAAACCTCTCAGAATCCGACAGCTTCGTATAAACAATAATACACTTCTCGATGAAACAAATGAAATTACTCTCATCATAGGAATTATTGATCACTCACAACAAAAATTAGTACATTATTATGAAACAACTATTAACCAAAAATATGATTTTGCCGAAAATGCCTTCATGAAAAAATCATTGCTCTATGACAGCAATAATCCTTTGCTTCTCAAATATAAAGCAATTTCTCTTGAAGACGGCAATATTATTTATCTTTTCTGGAAGGCAAAAGGGAATATCCCCTTCTTTATTGAAAAACTAGTTGCAGATAAAAATCAAGACCTAATCCTGCCTGAAGGTCTTAAACCCTTATCACAACAATACTTTAAAGGAACAATGTGGGTTATTGCTGAAAAGAAAATACTATTCTATTAAAGCGAATTTCTTTCACAAAGCTTGAATGCAACGAAGGAACAAAATCTTTATCTAGACACAAAGTTTTGAAAATTCTGAGAAGCTTTTCCTCAGATTGTGCAAAAAAAATTAAAAATACAATTGCCCACTTTTCTGGACGCTATTATGACAAAAATAATACATATTTGTCCAAATTCTTGAATAATGCCGAGGCGAACTATCAGGCACTCACGTGTAAATCCGCTCTGCACACTTATTCTCATCCGTTTCGTGAAAGTTGGTCTTAATTTTGCCTTTGTAGTAACGCAGTGCCTTACATAGAAGTAAAAGGAGGTTTTCTCTATGAAACACTTAACACTCTTCACAGTCACAAGTATATTTCTTTTAATCATTA
>MFGW01000042.1:22115-26217 GCA_001780385.1 Candidatus Fischerbacteria bacterium RBG_13_37_8
CATTCGCGAACGATCCCCAAGGTGACATCGAATTCTCAATATTTTCCGGATGGTCTTTTCTTGATGCCTCGTTTGACCAACAACACTGGGGTAGGCCCTGTTGGGATGATCCTATTCCTCTTGAAAACCAGACAAATCCCATGCAGCCGTTCTTACCTTACTGCGGAACACACCGATCGCTTGATAAAAGCTTCCTGTTTGGCTTTAAGGCGGGTTACTATTTCAACAAGAATACTGAAATCGAAGGTACTTTCTCCGTTGCACCGGCTCATCACCTTTCATCGGATATGACTTATGACTGTCCTTACGGTTGGATGTGCCCACTTTATGAAACAAACATGCCCGATCTTTTCCCCTATTATCAGACAAAAGAAACTGTTGTAGCATATCATTACGATACAAACTTTGTCTACAACTTTACTACGAGCACTGTCAGACCATTTGCAACGATTGGCATCGGAGGAGTTACCTACGACCTTGAAGAATCTAATAAGACAGACTTTGCAGCAAATCTTGGACTTGGCATCAAGTTCTACTTCGATAACATTGGTTTGCGTTTCGAGATTAATGAGCACTATATCCCAAAGCATTTTCTTACAGGAAAAGGTGAATCAGATTTGCAGTGTACGCTCGGTATTTTCCTACGCTATTAAGGGCAACTGACGCGATTTTGGACTAAACAGGCACTGATTGAAGGTGGGCGGGAAACACAAGCTGAATTGAATCTGTACCCGCCCCCTTCAGTATTCTTGGTTCATTTTTTCATGCCATGCTTCTTCTCTTTTTCATTGTGAAACTTTCTTCCTGCATTTATGCAGAGAGTAAACGATAGGTACTTTCATTTTTTGATGAAATTTTGCAAGACCGCTTTGAAACGATGTCAGAGACTATATCGCAGCAGGGGCTAATGTTATGCTACGACCCCCCCCTGTCTAGGGGCAGGCATTGCCAAGGGTGATTATGGGCGTGGTTACGGTAATCGACGGATTGATTGTCTTAACGCTCGGTGCGGTCATTACCAAAGGTGGTATCGTCACCAGTGCATTGGGTATAGTTTGGGTAAGTGGTGGGATGGCGCTCAGATTACATCCGGGGAGTTCCATAATTGCATCCAGTTTGATTATGAAATTATCAAAGTTACCACCGCCATAGGAGTTTGTGCTTGCTGCAATTAAATAATTATTATCCGGTGTTGGTGCTATTGCGTAGGAGTAATCATCTCCGGTACTTCCGAATGTTCTTCTTCGCTGAACTGTGCCATTTGAATCAACAAGCATTACAAGGATATCAGCCAAACCCTTCCCGAATGAAGCGGTATATCCTGCTATCGCATAAAAACCGCAGGGGGCAGGGGCAACTGAAAGACTCATTTCGTTTTTCGGACCTCCAAATGTTCTTTTCCACAGGATACTGCCAAGCGGGGTTATTTTCAGCATGAGAATATCGAGATTTCCGACTCCAAAAGCCAGTGTATATCCCGTTAAAACATAGTTTCCATCCGGAGCCTGCGCAATTGACATGCCCCTGTCCCAGCCTTTGCTGCCATAGGTTCTTCTTAAAATACCCTGTCCGATAGAAGTAAATCGGAGCACCATCATGTCAGGTCCACCGGAACCAGCAGAGCGTGTGTTGCCTGCTGTAACATAACCTCCATCCGAGGTTTGTGCAATTGTTAAGGCATCATCATCGGCAGCACCACCAACTGTTCTTGCCCATACTATGTTGCCTGATGCATCAAGCTTTACGACAAATGCATCAAGTGCGCCAGCACCAAATGAGTCTGTGTCTCCTGCTGCTACATACCCTCCGTCTGGTGTTGTCACAATTGAATAAAAGGAGTCATCGCCGGTACTGCCACCATAAGCCCTCTTCCAAACAACGCTGCCGGATGCGTTCAGCTTTATTGCAATAGCATCCATACCACCTATTCCAAATGATTTCCCGTGTCCGGCTACTATGCACCCTCCATCTGCTGTCGCAGCAATGGACGTACCATAATCAGCTAAACTGCCACCAAATACCGTCCGCCAGATAATATTGCCGGTCGTACTAAGCTTCATCGCATAACCATCCACTCCTCCGCTGCTCCCTACCTTTGTGTAACCGGCTATCAAATAATTACCATCTGTAGCAATTGCAGCCGACAAAGCTTCTTCCGTTGGTAATAAACCAAAATATTTCGCCCAAAATTCACCAAACTGGGGAACATGATTGACAAATGAGATATCATTGTTGGGTTCCTGGGCACTTATAATACTCATCAGAATTGCAATTACCAGGCAGGTAATCCCTCCTCTCATAATTTTATGCTTCATGCGCATTTCCTCCTGTCTTAACGACGCTTCGTAGTTGCCGCGTCGTTTTTTTATTATTAGTGGTGTGTATAACCACATTACAGCTTCCTCTGCTCATATATGGTACTCGCAATATATGTATAATACTACATATTGAACGATTATGCAAGTCGGGGGACAGGTATTTACAATTTTGTAAATGTGTAAATACCTGTCCCCCGTCCTAATCAAAGGACGTTGCTATCATAAAAACGGTACATATTTGTTCAAATTGTTGAATAACGCTATAGGAAAATGCCATCGTTTAGACGAAAATCCGCGCCAATTATTCATTCTGTCCATTGCACAAAATTGGCCTTAGTTTTGCTTTCATTCATAATAATGCAGTGCCTTACGTAGAACGTATAAGGAGGTTTCTCTATGAAACACACGACTCTATTCAAATTAGCTGGTATTATTCTCACTATCACAATTATTGCTTCTGCATCGCATGTGCTCGCGAACGATCCTCAAGGTGACATCGAATTTTCAATATTTTCCGGCTGGTCATTTCTTGATGCTTCATTTGACCAACAACATTGGGGTTGGCCCTGCTGGGATGATCCAATTCCGCTTGAAAATCAGTCACAGTCTATGCAACCGTTTTTCCCTTACTGTTCAACGCACAGATCGCTCGATAAAAGTTTTCTCTTTGGATTCAAGGTAGGTTACTATTTCAACAAGAATTCTGAAATCGAGGGAACTTTTTCAATTGCGCCGACACATCACCTTTCATCGGATATGACCTATGATTGTCCCGACGGCAGACTTTGCGCGCTCTTCGACACGGATATGCCTGAACTATTCCCCTATTATCAGACGAAGGAAACAGTCGTGGCATATCATTATGATACAAATTTTGTTTATAATTTCACCACATCTAACATCAGGCCATTTGTAACAATTGGCATCGGTGGTGTTACCTATGATGTACAAGAATCTAAAAAGACTGATTTTGCCGCAAACCTCGGTCTCGGTATGAAGTTCTACTTCGATAACATCGGTTTACGTTTCGAAGTTAATGAGCACTACATTCCGAAGCATTTTCTTTCAGGAAAAGGCGAATCAGATTTGCAGATTTTGCTCGGTATATTTCTCCGGTATTAAGGGCAATCGATTCTGTTCTGAACGAGGCAAGCGTTGGTGGATGCAGGACGAGGTATTCCGGCAGAATCGAATCCGTAGCCGCCTTCTTCAGTAGTTTCAAATGAGACAATGAGATAATAGAAATTGTCAGTAGGATCATCGTTTATTATCTCACTTGTATCAGTACCGCTAGCGCACAGTTGCGGAACATGAGAATAGGTTCCGCTTGCAAGGATGGCAATAGACCCGTAGTAAATTGAGTAATGAGTTGTGCCGGGAGTTTCATCGCAAGAAGCGCCCCAATTGAGTTGCAGTTGCGTTGTCCCGGATTTAGACATCGTGAGGGGAACTCCCGGAATTATATTTCCGTCCGGTGTCTCCGCAACGCCTCCGGTTCCTCCCGCTGTTATGTTGAGCACATAACTAATGCTGTTGCTGAGCTGGGTTGAATCCGGTTTATAAATAAGCAAGGCGTAATATCCGGCAATCGCAAATGTGATGTCAAAAGTTTCTGCTTGATTTACTCCTCCGGTATTCACTAATGTTCCTGGGATTGCATCGGATAACCTGAAGTATTGAGCAGACTGACTTATCAATGCAATGCCTATATCACCGTCGGCAGGAGTTACAGTGAAGGTCCAGGAGATGCCAAGGTCAGCAGCTTCCACATTAATTTCTTCGAC
>MFGW01000042.1:26223-30722 GCA_001780385.1 Candidatus Fischerbacteria bacterium RBG_13_37_8
CACGCCGTTCGCTATAATATTTCCACTGGTACCGGAAGAAGGAACTTCAACCGCAGCACCGGATACATTTTTATGCATTGCATAAGCGCTTCCGTCAGGTGCCGCTGCGCCTTGTATTGTTCCTCCCCACCAGGTTGCAGAACCTGCATTATGCCGGTTGACGCCAATGATCTCAACCGCGCCGGCTGGATTTGTATCAGAAGCAACTACGGTATTTGCAAATCCACCCGTAGAACCCGTGTAGTCATCATGAAGCCGCAGATCATAATTAGCAGACGCAGTAAAGGGAAGCATCCCGACAGTGCCCCAATAATTCTGCCCGCCTCCCGGTATTACTGAAAATTCATATCCATCACAATTGAAAATCACATATCCGGTTGAGTCACGGTCTGGGGGTGCACTCGAACTGACTGGACCATTATTGACAAGCATCATCGGAGACCAGATAAACTGATTGTAACTGGTATTATCACTTTCATTGCTTTCCGCATATTGATTATATGCATCGACAATAAGTCCGAGTGTATGTCTTCCTCCTTTTACTACCCCGGATGATAGATTGAGGTCGAAAGCTGTGCCTCCGGAAACAAGACCCGGAAACGGTGTTTCCTTAAACGTAACGTCATCAACCGTGTATCGTACGCTAAATTGACTGCTTACATTATTAGGACCTTCATTCAGGTTTGTCGAGTTCAGATAAGTATTTCCGAACCAGCCGGACAGAGTTGCAGAAACAAGACAATCATTCTGAGTACAATCTCCCGAACTTCTTGGCACGGCTGGCGCCGTCCATCCAGCGCGCGTATAAGGTCGAAGATTGGACGGTGTCAGGGAAATGTCAATGGTGTAGTCAATTGAATTTGCTCGTTGTGAAGAATCAGGTTTATAAATAATCAATCCGTAGTAACCGGTCGCAGAAAAAGTAATAGCGAAGGATTCTGGCTGATTGACGCCGTTGCTATTAACGTTAGTACCGGGCATAGCATCTGCTAAGCTGAAATTAGCCCAGACCTGCCCGTCTATCAAAGCAATACCGATATCTCCGCCGGTAGGCGTCACTGTGACTGTCCAGCTCATGCCGAGATCCACGGCATCTACTTCTATTTCTTCAATAGCAACCGATCCGTTCACCGGGACATTTCCGGTATTGCCACTGGAAGGAATCTCGATAGGGGCACCGGAAAGCGATTCATAGATCCAGTAATTACTATTGCTCGGAGTATTATTACCCTGGATCGCACCAGCCCACCAGGTAGCAATTCCTGTAGCGTTCCGGTTGACACCGACTGCTTCTATTCCGCCTGCACCACTGTTATTAGAAGTAACTACGCTGGTTGAAAAACCAACCGTTGAACCGGTGTAATCATCGAATAGACGTAACATATAATCTGCTGTTGAATCGACCGGCAGAATCCCGACTACTCCCCAGTAAAATACACCGTCATCCGGTTGAACAACAAATTCATATCCATCACAATTGAAAGAAACATAGCCGGTTGAATTGCGATCCGGCGGTGCAGTCGTTGAATACGGTATTTCATTTTCTAAAAGATATGGTGACCAGACATATTGCCGGTAGAAGGTGTTGTCCGATTCATTACTTTCAGCATAATTATTATTCGCATCAATGAACATACCGAGTGTATGACGACCGCCTTTGACAGTGCTGGCAAGAGCATTATTAGTATCAAGCGCTGTGAAACCGACCGGCAGCGATGCGTATGTTCCTTCTTCAAGTGTCACATCATCCAACATATATCGTAACTGAAATGGCGTATTTACGTCAAGCGGTCCGTCATTGATGCTTGTGGAGTTGACATACGTCGTGCCGGCCCAACCCGGTAGTGTCGCGCTTACAAGACAACCGTTAATAGTGCATCCGCCGGAATCTCGCGGGACTGCTTGTGCAGTCCATCCCGTGTGCAGGTAGGGTCTAAGATTCGATGGGGCTATGCTTATATCTATTACATAATCTATGCTGTTGGTTTGTTGGGTATAATCAGGTTTATAAATCAAGAGACCATAAAAACCCGTCGTGAGAAATTCTATATCAAAAAATTCAGCGGCATCATTTCCTGCATTATTCACAAGGGTTCCGGGGTAGGCATCCGATAATCTAAAATATTCAGCCGCCTCGTTAATTAAGGCAATGCCGATATCTCCGCCATCCGGTGTCACGGTAATCCGGTACGTCATCCCTACATCACCACTATCCACGTATATTTCTTCAACGGAGACGACACCGATCATTGGAATATTCCCGGTAGCGCCTGAACTGGGTACACCTATGTATCCTTGCGAAACATCTTTATGAATTTGGTAACTGGATGATGATAAAGCGTTTTCACCCTGAATTGCACCTGCCCACCATGTTGCAGTAGTGGTCATATTCCGGTTGACACCGATTATCTCAATCTGCCCGGCGGTTCCGGAAGTAGACCATTTTAAATTAGCGCCAAAACCTTGCGTCGATCCTGTGTAATCATCATGCAGTCTTATATCAAAGTTGGCAGTGCTTAGGCTGGGCAAGACTGCGACTGCACCCCAGTATCCCTGGCCGCCGCTCGGTGTTACTGAAAACCGGTACCCGTCGCAGGAATAATACGAGTAACCTTCCGGATTGCGGTCCGGTGGCGCCGAACGTATAGTCATCATGACAGGATCTAAATTATAAGGATCATAAATTGCTACTGAAGCTATCCATTCATTATCCATTTCATTGCTTTCTGCGAGTTCATTATCTGCATCGAGCTGCAGTTTCAGCATATGTCTTCCGCCTTTAAGTGTGATTGCCGAATTAAGATTAACATAGGAGGTATTGGCAGCAAGAGAAGCGCGATTATCAACAAAGATAGAGGTATCATCTGCATAGACGCGGTGCTTGTGAACGCCTGCGTTTACCGTGCTGTTGTTGAGCGCCCTGAAATTAATATTGCTCGATAGCGGATCGGCGCTCAAGGTAGCGCTGCGCGTGCAGGTGATTAAGTCACAGACATTGTTTGAGGGAACAAACACATATTCCCAGCCGGTGATTTTCCATGCGGTAAGATTTGTGCTCGCTGCCGAAGTAGGCTCGGCGAACACGCAGTTAGACAATCCGGAAACACATTCATCTGAACCGTTGAGCGCTTTTACCGCCCAACCCCAACCTATATCATTGCGCACATTAAACCATAACACATTAGCATTTCCTGTCTGTGTAACCGGGATCCAGCTCCCAGCAGTACAATTGCCTGCCGTTGCATAGGGAGAAGCATAAATCCGGTAACCAGTCGCATTCGTCGAAGGCGTCCATGAAAGACTGATCTGCCCATTCGATGGAGCAGCGTAGAGTGTCGGCGTGGACGGTTCTGTGCAGACATTATAATTCGCCGGGCTTGCGCCACATGCTATTCCATGATTATTAAAACCGTTCCAGATACAACCACCGTTCGGAGTTCCATTTGCGAGATTACCATCATCATCATCCGCGCCAAGCAACACGGTGTACCAATTGGAAGCGGCGCAACCATCTATGCTTGCGTTAGTATTGCACTCGCCGCCGGCAGTTATCTGGTATGCGGAACCGGCTGATGGCCGCGTTTCAAGCCATATTCTTGCACTCCATATCCATCCTTCTTCACCGCGCGCTGCGACAATATTCTGCACCATATCCCACACGGCGCCGGAGGCAATATGAGATTCGCAGTGTCCCTGGTAACCCATTATTCCGCGATACGTGGAAGGCGTAGCACAGGTTGGATCCTCTGTGCTATAAGGACAAACCGAACATACATCAGGATCAAGAATAAATCTGTCACAATCCGCACCATTATCATTTAAAAGATTCTGAGGTGTCACCGGAACATCCGGTGTTCCCGGATCATTATCATCATCAAACCGCAACGCAATATACCGGGAACCATGGCACGCAGCAGGACAATTATAACAAGAATTGAATTTCCGCATTCCCTGACTATGACAGGGGTCTTTCAGCAATAATGCATCCATGCTATCACCATAAGCTTCTCCGGTAGCACGTTCCGTGCTCGGAGTCTTTGCTGGACCACCATCGTTATAATCAAGCCCGTGTCCCCATTCATGATAAATTGTCCCTCCAACCTCGCCGGTATTATTACAATCGGCATCTGATTGCAATACGGTAATTTCCCCGGCGGTGCTACTCCACCAGGCATTGCAAGCGCCAGTGTTGTCATTTGTATTAATTGTTAGATTACTATCAAGCCAGACATTAGCCGGCAAATAGTAATCTGCCAATGTTCTTATTAATGTAGCATGCCAGAATGAACTCCTGGCGGCATATGTATTCCCGGCTCCTCCTGTTCCCGGAGTGGTACAATCGGTGCCCAAAGATGAACCAAAATTGAGATCACCCGGCGCTGCGGCAGTCGTCAGACTTATCGCTCCGCACGTATCAGCTATCGTAATATATTGACCATTAAGCGTTGATATCGCATCGGCTGAAGGATTATTTGTGTAGTTATAATATCCCCAAAAGT
>MFGW01000042.1:30732-40152 GCA_001780385.1 Candidatus Fischerbacteria bacterium RBG_13_37_8
TGCGCCATTATTTTGCACTGTACAGTACGGCAAAACCTTGTCTACGCGATTGCCCGGAATAATCGTAACATTACCGTATGTATGACCATAAAGCGTTAAATCCTCATATTGCACTATTTTGCCGGTACTCGCATCTACCCATGCTTCATACCCCTTATTATCATATGATTTAATAAACACCACCGACCAGATCAATCTGTAATAAATTCCTTCTCCTTCTTTCCCAACATACTCATCATGCGTTTTTTGCCCCTCAGGAATCTCCGGCACCACTTTCAACTCCGTCTTTACTATCTCCTTCACCTGATTTTCATTATCGCTAAACGCCAACATTACATTGTCATTTGCCTGATGCGCAGTAATGACTGGCATGCTTGATATTATTGAATCACTTATTCCTATGCTGCCAAATTGTATTATATTCCCATTGTTGAATCTGAAAAATACTCTTGCACCCTCTACCACGACATCATTCATGTAATAATCGTATTGAATCACACAATATCTGCCATTCTCAAAAATATGACTGCCTTCCTGGTTTATTTTTAATTTAGCTAGATCCAGCTTGAGAAGAGCCATATTTGATTCAATAAATGCTGCCGTCTTTTTATGAAGGTACTCGATGGTGAGTTCCTCAAAATCTTGTTCTAACGTATTTCCTTTCCCCGCATAAAAAGGTATGCCTTTTCCTTCGATAAGATTAGGACGACCTGTTCTCGTGTCCCACATTAATCTCCAGCCCGTTCCATATGTTGTTATGAAATTAATCCAGCTCTCTTTGTTAAAGCTGTATTCACTGCCGTAGCCTATGTTTTTAAGCGGATAGCCCATATTAAATCTTCCCGCTAATTGTAATTCCGAAAGCAAAGGATTAATATTTGATTCTGAATTGCTCTTATTTGGAATCTTATCACCCGCTAAGATATTGTCTGCAAAAATCAAAGGGATGTTCATTATCACCATAAATAAGACTAAAAACATAATAACATTAATTTGAGTTAAGTTTTTCATGAGCCTGCTTCCTCCTGATTATTTATTATCATTAAATTAAAGACGCCTTTCATTCTTGCAGGGGTGAAATCTCTCGGGAAAATTAATGCAAGAAAAGGAATCGCATTATGATGATTTTATCAAATCAATTTTTACTTCAGTTTTCCAAGTTGAGCAAGAAACAATTCTTTGCTCCATAGATTGAGCGAAGGCTGTTCTGCAACCCTCACAAATCTTCGCACATCCTCTGCCATCCTTTTCCATGCAATTGACTTGATGGCTTTTCCAAGCTCAGCCATACACCAGTCAAGATTGACCTCAATATCCTGATCCTTCCAGGTTCCTTGCTGATTGAGAGCTGATGCAAGATAACTATAGTTGATTTTAATCCGCTGACTCGTATACCATAGGAAATCATACCAGTCCCTGCCTTTGATATATTCTCTGCAAAGCAGTGCATGTACTTTGCCGGCAAACAAGCTCGGCTTATCCTGTATCGTAACCGAAGATACAAATGGAAAATCGAGATATTTGACTTCCATCTTGCTTCCTTCAGGTGGAATGGTATCTATTTCTATTTTGATGCGGATTTTACGAAAATAGCCTTTTTTGCCAATATGGTTGAACTGCAAAACCTTTCCTATAGATTCATCCTTGATAAAAGCCTTCCTGACCGCAATGTCGGTTTTGGAACGGTCGGTAATATCAATCTTATAACCATAGGCTTCAAACTCCTCTGATAGCGATTGAAGATGCGGCTGAAGCTTGAAACCAGGATTCGGCTTTTTAAGAATAAAATCAAGGTCTTCTGAAAATCTGTTCAAGCCATAAAAAATTCGTAGACATGTTCCTCCCTGAAAAATGGCATGCTTAAAAAAATCGGTTCTACTTAATGCCGCCAACGCCACTTCCTGCGTAATCTCCCTGATAGCATGCTCTTCTTCGAGTTCTGATTTGCAATTATAAGAATTCAACCTTTCCTGAATAAGCTTAATACTCATAGCTTTAAATCCTTTCTTGCACCATTGAGAAATTTCCGAACTCGCCGGCTTGTGTAATTTTCGATCAAGAGATCAAAACAATCCAACGTAACTGATTCAAACTCCTCCGGTTCAATTCGCAAACTATCTAATGCAGGTTTTAATCCTGCCCAATTTTTTTTATAAACATAGACATAATCAGCCAGAGCCTTCATTTGAATAGCCATAAAAAAAACATCTCCAACATCATCAGTTAACCGTTTGACACCGGTATAAAAAACTTTTTGCGGTACACGATTATAGCTGAATGCTCCAAAAGGCGTCTTGAATTCTTTTGATTTGCCTGAAGATACGCTTGTCAAGGAATACACTGCTTCCGGAATCCAGTTATGCCAGCTCAGGGCAGATTCGAGGCTGATATACGATGGTCCATAGATATGCTGGGCAAGGGCATAGAGGTTGACGCTTTTTTTCTGGTATTTTGGAGCAAGACAGTATAAACCCCTGCGGATATGAATAATTTCCCCACCGGCGATTGCACGTTTAATAAGCCCGTATCGTTTATCCTCGCTTTCAGGAAAAAGAGTAGCAACTTCCTGGTAGGTAAAATAACCATAGGGAGCAATTTCAAAGAATTTTTCAGTCAATTTATTCATGTTGCATTCGCTGTGCCGTCACATTATGACAGTATCCAGTAATAATAAGCTATTTCGGCAGATAATGCAAGTGACTGATAAGCTTCAAACCTTTCTTGCGCTGATTGTAATGATGGAAATTGCTTTTCACAAACATCACTGAATCTCGCTAATACACGACGATTAATCTCTTCCTGGCTTTCAAATACAGCAGTAGCAATAAAGGGGATTTTGAATTTTTCATAATGAAGGCAAGTCATTGTGGCAATATTGCACCTATCATCATTGGGAATAGCAAAAACATAGATTGGACGCGTCGCACTATTAATTCTGCAATCGACTATATAATTTTGTTTAGGGTCATGAACAGGATCATTATAATCAAATTCTCTTTTATTTTCAGGAATCTTTTCTGTCAAAAAATTCCTAAAATCTTCAAGAAAAGTAGAGCGCGCTCTTTCTCTTTTTAAATAAGAAATATCATTAATCTTAATTAATCCTTGAATAAAGCTATAAAGAGCATCCCCATAATTATCATTTTCTATATATGCTCTTAATTCTCCTTCCACGCTTTTTATTCCATAGGATAATAATACCCTATCTATTATTTCAGCTCTGGTTCCTTGCTCAAAATTAATATCATCATAGCTAATATGCATAAAAGTGTGTCCCTCATCAGTTAAGAACCAATTATTGCTTTCGAGTTTGAGTATTATAGCAAGATGATCTCCATCATCAAACATGAAAGGAGTAAATACAATATATCTATTTGCTCCTTCACTACTTAAATTTATTCCTTCGCATACTTTTCTTCTAAAATCTTGGATTATGGTTTCCGCTGTCATAATAATCCACCTCCTAAAAACAATTCATTCTGTTTACTGCCTTCTTCTATGAAATTATTTTCCTTTAGGAAATTACACCTATATATTCTTTTTAACTTTAAATAATTTTTGCTATCGCTATATTGTTACTAAAAAGACATTCTTTAATGTTTATTTGCTGCAAGAGTAACAAGTTCCATTTCATTTAGAAATTTAATAGCTGCTTTTGCTTCGTTTTTACTTATTTTCCATTTTAAGAATTCCGCTTCCTCTAAAATTTCTGTAGCTGTCATTGCTTTTTCTTCAAGCCCTAATATGTGATACATTTTTGCTGCTATAGATAATGTTTTATAATCATCATTTGCACCTAGACTTTTCATTTTTGTCAATATATATTTTATTCGATTGCTTTTCTTTTTGTATTTGCTATCTATTGAGATGGCGAATTCTTTTCCGATATTGGTTAATTTATAAATATATAATCTTGGTTCAAAGGTAGTAGCAAAATTAAATGCTTGTATTTCCTTGATGCTTTCTTCAATAATGCCATTAGCTTTTAGGCTACTAATAGCGTCTGCAATTTCTACACTATAAGGTCCATAATAATAAGGTACAAAATTAAGCTTCATGTGCATTTTTTCATTAATAAAATATATTGTTTTTTGAATCAAAGTCCTCCCTGCAATCATCCTCTCATCGCTATTATGTAATATCAATATGATAAGTTCATATGTTTTCATTATAACACCTCCATAATTATATTTTTTATATTATCCTTGTTTTCATAGATATATTTTTTTCTTTTTTCTTTATCATCGATAGAATCAACAGGAGCATATATATGCAATATATCTTTTTCTGGATCAACCGCAGGATTACTAAAAATAGTTGATACTTCAGGAAAGGCATTTCTAAGGTTTTCTTTTTTCTTTACCATAATTGTATCAGTGTTAATTTTTACTTGAGGATATTTAAAAGTAGGATTTGAAATAGTATGCTTATCGGCTATAATCAATTCTGGTATTATTCCTCCATTCTTTGTTGGAAAAAGCCTGGCTACTTCCTTTTCTATCATTTTCAATTTTTTTTCTGAAATATTCTTAATATTTTCAAGCATTACAATATCAGGGAAATTAAAGCTATTAATTTCAATACAATATACTTCTTTGAATAACTTGCGACTTTTAATTCTTTCAAAATATTGCTTTGCTATTCCATTTGGTTGTCTAAGAATTGCATCAAAGATTACTGTATCATCAAATTGAATATATCTATCAAAGAAATCTTCGTTGTCCTTAAATTTATAGCAATTAATGACATTCTTATTATTTTCTTCTATAGCATATTCTATCCCCCTAATTAACATAGCATCTATAATTCTTCTCACCCTGTGCTGATATACTTGGATGTTCATATGATATTTAGCAAGCAAAATTTGTTCAATAGCATAAACGCCTTCCTCGGTTATGCCAACTTGAGATGCTTCTCTGCTTATTTTTATTTCGCATAAACTTTCAATCACTTTATCCAAATCAAAAATTCCATATTTTACTCCAGCAAAATAGCTATCTCTCAATAAATAATCCAATTTATCAACGTCTAAGGGACCCGAAATGATATCCTTTTCTATGCTCCTTTTCTCAATTTTTTGAATTATATTCAATATTTCTTGAGTATCTTCTCTTTCTAATAAATCACAGAGACTTTTACTTTTCTGAATAAGACAAATACTCATTAATTCATGAGCATTTTCAGCTTTGTGTTTTGTTAATTCTTGTTCAGTTACATATTTCTCCAAAATTTGTTCTGAGACATGGGAAAATGGACCATGTCCAATATCGTGCAAAAGCCCAGCTAATCGCAATATTTTTTTCTTTTTATCGGGTAAATTGAACCTTGGAGCAATTTTTCCTGCTAGATGCATAGTACCTATAGAATGCTCGAATCTTGTATGGTGTGCTCCCGGGTAAACATAATTTGATAATGCTAACTGTCTGATATTTCTCAATCGCTGAAAAATAGAACTATTAATAATTTTTTCCTCTGTTTCATCATATTCTATTAAGCCATGAATAGGATCTCTAATTTCCATATTAATTTCACTCTTGGTATTTTAAAGCTTTATTTCATTATAAGCTAGCATGGGAATATTTTCCACTAGCGCTCTGTTATCTTAATTTTATTTAATAATATGCAAAAAAATTTTAATCTTATGTTGCATAGGTTGCAAAAGCATAGCAGTTGCGTATTATTCAAATTTAATTAAGCAAGTAATTTTGTAATTCAAAATAGCTCTTCAGCAGACTTAATTTTAAAAATTTATTTCATAAAGTACTTGCATAATCTTTAAAATCTATTTTATTACATATTACTTCGGGTGTTTTTTCAAATTTGGAATAATCAGATTTGGTGCCGTTTACTACTTCAATTTGGAGAGCATGATTTATGAGCACTGCTGCCCGTACTAAACTTAATGCTAATAAATCGTAATTAGGAAATGAATATCCTATTACTACAATTCTTTTTGCATTTTCGAGCAAATCTAAGGCTCTTTTCCACAAAGGCTTTAATAGTGTAGCATATTTATTTTTTCCCCAAACTGGTGGAACAATAAATAATCGCAATTTGCCATTACAGTTACTTTTTCTGCATCTTTGGCTAAAAGCAAATGAATTAATGCTGCGGAATATATTTATTTTTTTGCATTTACTGCATGTCATCCAATTTAGACTTCCATGCAATTTTAAGTAATCAATTCCTGATGTTACAGAAGTAATACCTTGCCTTAATGACGTGAGAGATCTATTCTGATTATAATTGAAGGATGCACCTATTTTATCAAATAAAGTTTCTAAAATAAGATCGTAATTGAAAGTTATAACTGCTGATTTGTTATTGAAACAATGATTTATAAATTTAGTATAATATTCCGGAATATTAGCATAATCTATCCGGTCATTTATGAAGCAAGCAATATAATCTGTAAGCCATTTATGTATTGTATTTGCTTTATAGCTGATATTAGCTCTTTTAAATTGTCCTCCAATAAATTGGGCCGATTGAGAAAAATTAAAAAAATCTTCGATGGTTGTCTCCTCTTCTCCCACAAATGATTTAAATCTATCATAGAACCAGGTTAGCTTTGAATAATTAAATCTATGATACATCTGGTCATTCAAATATTTATGCTCAAGGATTTTATTCAGATCACCTTCCTTGCTAAAAAAATCTTTAATCAATGGACCTCCTGATTCTCTCGAGAAGCCCGCTCCAAGCCAATAGATTGTATCTATAGTTCTTTTCATAGTTTATATTTTAGTGCTATATATTGATAATTTACAATAACATATTTCATTAATAATCATCCCATCATAATGATTTATTCTTGTAAATTGAGAATGAATAAAAAAAGATTAAAATTTGTCACATTGTTATTTTTAAGGGATGAAGTCCTTTGTTTCCTTTGATAGTTATAATCGTTTTATTGGAAACTGTGATTTCATATACTATATCGCCCTCGGGACTAAATGGCGTAAAATTGTATTTAGATGATTTTCTATCAAGAGATATCCAGCAATGCTCCAACATAACTGGTATATTTGGTGATATTTTTATAATTTGTGAACTGTTGTCATTATTCACACTTATATCAAAGTCTAATTGCCCTATTTGCTCATCTTTTGATCGCCGATAATGTAATTGTACAATATATCCTTCAGGTACTTTTTGGATATTATGATATTTATAAATTAGCGAATTGGGTCTAGTCTTTTCTTTTAATTTTTCTATTTCTATTCTTAATTTATCTAAAGCCGTATCAATATTTTCGCCAGGGTACTTTGTTTGAGCTACCTGAATAAAAGGCAAAAGGACAGCCTGAAGATTATCAATTTTATTTTGCAAAGCAATGGAATCTTCGTGCGCTTTATTTTTATCCTCATGATATTGAATGAGTAACTCATTGTACTTTTGCTGAAGTTGCACAACATTGTTTTGCACATTAATAGAATTGTAGTAGTTGCTTATTAATAAAATTATTGATGCGGAAAATGCAAGTAACATAAATACTATCAAAATTAATCTTGTAATTTTATAAATTTTTGATTCTTTATCATTCAATATATAATCAAGCAAATACTGCACTATACTGGTCGCGAATAAAGTAATTAATGCGATTAGCTCTTTTATCATTTAATTCCTCTTATTCAATTTTGCTATATAGATTACATTATCTAATTTATTGTTGTTATTATGTTAGCGTGAAAATTATATCTGGCTAAATATCGCAGTTAGTAATTTCGAAATATATGAGTCTTTATCCTCTTGTTGGAAAAATATATTTTTCTTTTCGAAGGATTGCTTTGTTGAATCAGATTTACGCCATTTGATATTAGAAAAAAGTGTGTTTGAAATTATGAATGAATTAAGTATTATGTTAGGATCTTTGTTTCGCAAAGTATTTTCAATTTCTTTAATTTTTTGATAGAAAGTAATTTTCGGGTCTTCTTCTCTTTGTGCATAGAGTAGACCATGCGGTTCAACAAAATTTATATATTGCTTGTTATCGCTTACTACCCAGAGAATAAAATCAGGATAGAAGTTTCCTGAATCAAAAAAGCCAATTCCTCTGCCGCGCGACATGTTTCTGAGAAGGTATAGTTCTTTTTCAAGGAAAAAATTGCTATTGTCTGAGCAATATTTTTTTAGATCAAGCACGAATTCTTTTTCTCCCTCGTTTAATGGAGCAGGTTTTACTTCTATATAGCGACTTGAAACATAAAGAAGTGGTTGATACAAATGTTGCTGATAAGCAAATAAGGTTATGCCATCTAAATTATATGTATCAGAGCTCCATAGCTGCTTTGATTCAATAAGTGATTTAATTTCTTCTAAGCTATTTATTATATCTGATTTTGACGGATCAATATGAAAGATATAATTGTCGAAGAAATTGCTATCATCTTCTGAAAGGTATTTATATTCAAGGTGACTCTTTTCATATTTCGATTTGTTATATTTATAAAGTTTATCGCAATATTTTCGAAGAAGCGAAATTGCTATTTCCTGCCATTGATGCACTTTCTCAAAAGCATTTTTTTCTGGATCAAGTTCTTCTCGAGGCATATATAGGGTGTACCAGGCATTATTTAGTAATAATTCTTTAATATCATGTTTGTGAATATTTAGATTGTACCAGGCACGCTCATTTTTAAATCTTTGAAGCGCAAAGTAAATCTCATCCATATCCATAAAATCAACGTGCCTTTCATCAAAGGAGCAAATTTCAGGTTGTGCTGCTTTTGATATATTTTCCCCGCGAGCCGAAGCCATTGCTGCAAGTCGTGGATACCAGTCAAAATTAACAGAGATATATTCAAGATCTTCAGGAGCCAAAGCAAGATTAGGTTTAGAGCCTTGCTTTTTATAGTCAACACCTTCTTCAAGGTGTATAATCTTCAATTTTTTGTTTATAGGATTTCTTAACACAGGCAATTCAAAAATAATCTTATTGTCTGGAAGACCTTCCTCTTCAAGATATTCTCGGAATTGTTCCATATATTTAGTATCTATTCCAAAAACGTTTAGACTTTCAAGTGAAGATATATTATCAGGGGGCCGCAGTGCTTCGATCATACTGCTACGCTTCAGGCAATAATCAAGCCCTTTTAATCGAACTCCTCGCCCAAATAGCTGTATTATTTGAGATCCTTCATTTTTGCCAATATGCATTAAACCCATCGTTGCTACTCGCCAGCTATTCCAGCCTTCAGAGAATTTTCGAGAGCCTATCAAAATATTTATTTTTGAATCAAAATCATTGATTTTGCGAAAGAGAGATTCTGCGAATTCTTTTTCTGCTACAACTAATTCCTCCTGATATTTTTCGCAAAGTTTGCACAATTCAGTAGGATCACCAACATTAATTACACCAAATGGAGGATTATCCATTCCTACATGGAGAGCTATTTCTCCCTCAGCTTCTCCTCCAAT
>MFGW01000042.1:40158-41211 GCA_001780385.1 Candidatus Fischerbacteria bacterium RBG_13_37_8
CTTGCTTAAATGAATCAAACCAGGAGATACTGAATTGAATAGTATTTTTAAAGTATCATTGAATATATCTTGAGCAGAAAGTTTTTTCCCTCTCAAGTATCTAAAGTCTTCAGTGAATAATTCTCGGCCCTGCATATCATGTAAGTCTGAATGCCCTTGCTTAATTAACCGATCTATATAGTTTATGCTTTCATTTTTATTCTTTAAAAAATTTGCCAAGAATGAAAGAATGTTTATAACATCAGTCTTGTCATTTTTATTTAGTGTCTTGGTTACACTTCCTCCAACAAAAATCCATAGTGGCTTTTCAATGAGAAAAGGTTTAAATGATATTTTATTATCTTCAAATATCTTTTGCTGCTGATAAAAAGCTAAAAGAGCAACAATAAGATATTTTTGAAGATATGCTGCATTCGAATGTTTATCTAAATTTAAAATGTAGTAGTCTTTGCCATATCCGTCGTGATAAAAATATTTATAAGAATAATCAAATAAAATGCATTTCGAGTATTCCTGTTCAAGGTATTTAGTATTCCCGCTTGCTTTTATGGCTTGGCCGAATGTTGCTGAGTATTCGAAAGAGAAACCATTTTCGCAAAGTCTATTACGCATATCCATCCAATGTCCTACTTCTGCTCCGCTTGTGCCTCGATGTCCCTCATCTACGAGTACAAGATTATTACCTTCAAATGCCTCTACCGCTACTGTTTTTTCACCTGAAGTTTCCTTTAGCTTATGAATATCAATAATTTCAATATATTGTCCGCCGAACAGCATCATACTATCTTTCTGAAAGAGATCAGCCTTCATGCCTGAATCAGCAAATTCATCTCTGTGCTGAAGACTTAAACCTTCGTTTGGAGTTAGAAGAATAATTTTATTAATCTGCTTATCTTTTAAATAATGTTTATATTGCAGAATATTTATATGCATGATTAGAGTTTTGCCTGAGCCTGTAGCACACCAGAAGCCCAATTTTTTCAGATCATCAATTTGATATTTGCTTTCAATAAGATTACCACTGGTCTGAATAGATGATAATTTGTGCTTAAT
>MFGW01000042.1:41465-46703 GCA_001780385.1 Candidatus Fischerbacteria bacterium RBG_13_37_8
ATGCTATGAGAAAATGGTAAAATCTTGATATGTTATTTTCATCTACTCCTTCCTTTGCGGGATCGCGCATTTGTCTTCTGAAATTATCAAAATCTTCGATACCAAATAAATTCAACATCCAGTTAAATAGAACAAGTCTTTCTTCAAATTTGATTTTTTTTCTTACTGATCTATTTGCTGCTGTTCCTCTTTTCATAATAATTCCTTAGAGATCCTTTACTTCAAACATGAGCCGTTTAAATTCTTCTTCGATGAGGCGAACTTTATATCGAGGTTCTTGACCTTCTATTTCAGGTTCCATGGGAAGATTCATAAGATTATTGTCTCCATTAACATAGATAATATCAAATTCCATATCCAAAGTATTGTAGTGTTGTTTCTTGAAGAATTCCTCTAATTTTATATTTGCTTCCGCTCTTTGCGCATTAATCTTATTTTGATCATGTTCTGATAGTTCGCGAATTTTTCTCCATATAATAAGAACTTTTTCATCTTTTGGATTGGAACCTTCTACAACACAAAAACCTTCGATATAATCTATGTGTTTCACTTTAAGACCGAGAAGCCAATTAAAAGTTTCTACTAAATCTACATTTACTGCTTTTGTCTCACCAACGCTAGCTGAACCTACAAGCAGTTTATAATTGAAGGGATCATCAAATTGGTCTATATCAAGCAGAGAAGGGCTTCCTTTAGTTTCAGTATCAAGCATATACTTAAGCATATAAGATTCCCGTAAGTCTTTTGCGCTCTCAAGGTCGAGCATTTTCTGCTGTGTTCCTGTTCGTTTTAGTAGCAAATTCATTAATGTATCTTCGTAAGATTCAAGTTTAATATATTTAAACATATGGCTTATTCCTTCCCTCGATACTGGTTTACCGTCCTTCCAATCCTTAGAATAAATTACTTTTTTAATTCTTGGCACTAGCACTGTGTCAAAGTATTCTCCCATCTCTATTAAAATATACTTTCGCTTATCGCCTTCTTCTCGATTCAATTTAATGACCGAATGCGCTGTTGTTCCTGAGCCTGCAAAATAATCCAAAACGCATTTTTTACGCGACATTAGTGGTTTAATCAAATGACTTATTAAAGCAACAGGCTTTACTGTATAAAATACATTATCCCTACCTTCTTTTACATTAAACAATTGCTTTAATTCTAACTTTGCCTCATTATTATTTGTGTGATCTATGATTGAAGGTATTTTAATTTTTCCCTCGTCGTCATTTTCATAGTATTTTTTGTATACCTGGTATTCTCCATTTTTCTTTTTTCTATGTTCTATTCTCTCTTCATTAAGCAAATTATTATAGGTATCTTGTGATACGATCCACTGCGTTTTAATTTCTTTACCATCAGGCAATTTAATGGGATACACTAAAGTTAAACGCTCTTCAAGATTTGATTTTAAGGGTCTAATGTAATATTTCCCTCTCTCTTTAATATATTTATCTTCATAAATAAATTTTTGCTTTTCTTTCTCTGGACGAGCAATTTTAAATCCAATTAAATCTTGCATTTTTTTTGAAAAACATAGAATATATTCATGCATATAAGCATAATATTTGGCATGCTTTCCTCCTGTATATTTTTTTTTCCATACCAATTGTGCTATAAAATTATCTATTCCAAATATATCTGATAATAATAATTGAACTTTAGATGATTCATTGTCATCGATACTCATAAAAAAGGCACCATCAGAAGAAAGCAAATTCACAGATGACATAATTCTCTCTTTAATCATTTGAAGCCAAGTAGAATCTTGATACGTATCCTTATAAATAAATCCATCAGTTCCAGTATTGTAAGGAGGATCAATATATATGCATCCTACATTATCTTTATAATTAGACTGAAGCATATTTAACGCTTGAAAATTTTCGCTTCTTATAAGCAAGCCGTTTGTGTTCTCTTCTATATTTGAAAAAGATGAGATTAATTTTTGAACAAATTTACTATTATAAAATTTGGTATCTATTAAAAGAAAAGGATTTGATCGAATGAATTCCACTGTTAATCGTTCGGAATATCCGAAATTAACCAAATCGGGTTTAATTTCATCAATTGCGAAAAGACGTACCCATTCTTCGCGCTGGGCATCATTAGCAGCAATCTCATGATATAGTTCTTCAGGAACTCGATCAAGTGTTACACAATAATTTGTCTCAATAACAAACTTCTTCTTAAGCCATAACTTCTTCTGGAAATCTTCAATCTGTGAAAGGAAATAAATGATTTTATGGGCTATTTTCTTAACAACTTTTATTTTTGCAAGATATTGCTCAACTCGAGGAATTGACTCTTCTTTATCAATATCATCCAGGTGCATTATTTCATTTTTTATGTAGAAATCAAGCTCCCTCATTAAAAATTTGCCTAAATCCTTATGGATAAAATAATCAAAAGTATTTCGTTTAGTATAACACTCTAAATGTTTTTCGATTACGCTCTTATTTTTTGAGGTATAATCAATTTTTCCAAGAGCTTCTTTCCAATAAATATTCAAGTTGTCATTATTTAAAATTTCTGAAATAATTGCTTGATTAATCTCTTCTTGTTTTTTACTCTCTGCCGGAGCCGTATATTCAAATCTAATAATGAGCTCATCATTATCTTCAATAATAGAATTATTCTTGTGTAACATGAAGCGCCGTTCTTTACCTTTTTCGGCTTTCACATTATCTTTTTCAGTGTCAGCTTCAATAATCTTAAAATGTACACGTCGACCATCCAGAATTTTAAATGTATAATCATGAAAATATTCCGTAGTCTTTATGTAATACTGGTCATGATTTGCCCAATGAAGTTTTACTTCCTCACCTTCATATGGAATGGCATATACTCCTTCTTTATATCGTCTTAGTGAAATAAAATCTCCATTATCATAATAGCGATTAAAAAAACTATAAAGATGTGAATATACTTCATTCTCCATCGCTGAGATATCAGGCATTTCGTTTATACGAGAACGAAGTTCTTTAACTACCGGAGAAGATTCTGGATCCATTCCTAGTTCTTTTATGTTTATTATTTTTTGATTCAATTCTTTCTGTAATTGTAATTTATCCTTTGATGAATATTCTGCAAACGCTTCTTTAACTTGTGGCAGAAGGTCTTTATCAAGAAACTGATTAATTTCATCGCGCTTCGCATTCATGATGCGATATATACCAAAATCAAGGTCAGCTTGGTCAAGCTGAAATAATTCTGCAAGCTTGTCCTTTAGCCTTTTAAAGGATTGATCCTTTTTATCATTTGAGACCATAAAAACTCCTTTATGCTACATTCCAATGGATCATAAAAACTTTATTAGAAGAAGTTCTATGAAGCATTCGTTTTTCAATTGCGTTTATAAGTTTATCACGTTTTTCTATTATTTTATCTTCAACATCAAATATCCGTTGCCTCAATCTTCTCTTTTTCAATTCTAAATCACGTATTTTCTCTTGCATCTCATGTTGTTCTTGAATGGAAGTAGCTTGACGAGCCTGGCGGCGAAATAATTTTATTTGTTCTTTAGTATCGCCAAGTTCTTTTTCAGCAGCAAGTATAAGATCATCTGCCCATTTTTCTAATTGTTCACGAGCTTCATTAAAATGCATGTTGTTTCTTTCTAACGATTTATTTATTGTTGCTTTTGTGTGCCGATCAGCGTCACTAAGAAGCCTTTCTTCTATTTCATGCGGAATAATGACATGCTCTTGCATTACTGCATTACAATGAAATAACTTTTCACATGTTTCCTGGTCGAGAGCATTACCATTATTATCAATTGAGGAGAAAAGCAAATATTCCTCTCGATCAAAAGAATCTATTATTAAATGCTGTAAAATAAGCCATCCAGATTTTCCTTTTAATTCTTCTATTACAGATATTTTGACAGGATGCTGAGATATTAAAAAATCAACCGAAGCTGATGAAACTGGAATTTGCTTCCCAGTTTGAATTACATATTCTCCAAGCGGATGTGATAGTCTGTACAAAAATTCTCCAGGCACATTTGGATTTTCCTTAGAAACCATATGATAAGTTCCTTCAAGTATATCAGGAGCAGGATAATGTAAGAGCTTAAAGCTTAGAGCGCTGTCCTCAAACAAAGCGTTATCTTTTAAAATGAAATTAGTAAGCTTCCAAAACATTTTGCCTACGCGATCGAGTTGTTCTCTTGCGTCAGAAAGATTGACTTTAAGCCTTGCATGTACATCTTCATCAAAATGCTCAAGCAATATCCTGCGGGTTTTATTTAGTCTTTTTGAAATTGACTCATCGAGTTCTGCACGCAAGTCTTGAAAAGCTTTCTCAATTTCATTTATTGTTCGGCATTGCTGGTAAATCTCGAGGATTCGTCGCTCGAAATCAACGCCAGATTCTATGCTTCCGAGTACTTCATCAGATGCTCCAAAAATGCCAGTAAAAAGATTAAATTTTTCATTGAGTAGTTCGTAAACACGACGATCTGCTTCGTTGCGCTCATTAAGAAAATTAATAACAACGACATCATGCTTCTGCCCATAACGGTGACATCTCCCTATGCGTTGCTCAATGCGCTGCGGATTCCATGGGAGATCATAGTTTATTACAAGAGAGCAGAACTGGAGATTAATACCTTCAGCCGCAGCTTCAGTAGCAATAAGAACATCCGCGTGATCGCGAAAATGCTCTATTATTGCAATTCGCATATTAATAGGTCGAGAACCAACTATTCGTCCTGTATTCTTGTTTGCTTCTATCCATTTCTCATAAATATCGCATGAAGAAGATTCTACATTTGTGCCATTAAAAGTTATGACTCTTCCTGCATATCCTTTTGATTCAAGGAAATCAAGCAGGAATCGTTGTGTGCGACGGGATTCGGTAAAGATAACCGCTTTCTTAGCCGCACCTATTTCTTCCATCTTTGCAAATCCAATTTCAAGAGCTTTGATCAAAGCTCTTGTCTTTGTATCTATACCAATACTTCGAGACCATTGAATAAATCGATTCAATTCCTCGATTTCGTTAGCAAGCTTTTGTTTATCAATAATTGTAGAATGTTGATTTGGTTCTTCAATTTGCATTTGATCATCTTTTCCATTAAGAAATTCCTCTAAAATTTCCTCTTCAATATCTTCCTCTTTAATTATATTTTCAACGAGAGAAGCATCTTCTAGCATATTATCTTTCATCAAAACAAGCCTATTCCGAATTGTTTCTAATGTTCCGGCAATTGCGTACGAAGATGAAGCTAAAAGC
>MFGW01000042.1:46879-52977 GCA_001780385.1 Candidatus Fischerbacteria bacterium RBG_13_37_8
TTCTAAAGCAAATCGAATGTTCTGTCCCATTTTATTACTTTGACGGTAAGCACTTCTAATTTTATGAGCTTCATCTATTACAGAAATATGCCAAGGAACAGCTTTGATCTCATTTGCATGGTTACTGGCAAAATGAAACGAACATATAATTATCTTATTCGAAAAAAATGGTGTTGGATTTCCTCTGGCTTGCTCTTCCTTGTAGCTTTTGGAATCAAGAATTAGAGAGGGTAAATGAAACTTCTCTTCAAGCTCCAAAGCCCATTGTTTCCTTATGGAGGCAGGACAAATTACGAGAAGATGTCTTTTTCGTTCTGCCCAATACTGGCAAAGCACAAGGCAAGCCTCTATTGTCTTACCTAAGCCGACTTCATCTGCTAATAATGAACCTTTTGAAATGGGAGAACGCATTGCAAATAAAGCGGCATCAATTTGATGGGGATTTAAGTCAACACAAGCATCAAATAATGAACGTGAGAGGCGTTCTATACCTTCATTACCCTTTCGGCTAAGTTCATACGCATAATATAGAGCATGATATGGTGTTATCATTTTGCTCTAATCCAATAAGTTTATCCTCGATTAATTAAAGCACTTCAATAAGTATATCATTTTTCATTAATATATCAAATATGGTAAAGCATAATACCAATATATGAATTTACTTACAACCTCTTTGACAATTGCTTTTGCTTGCACTAAGATAATCATGAATTAAATCGAAATCCAATAATCTTCCCTCAGGAACGGAAGAGAATGGATTTTTAAAGGAGTTTCCCTATTAATATTAGGGATCCAAAATTGACTGTCCTGCTTTTCAATGAATGCATCAACCAGCATGATGTTGAAGCTCTTTCTATTTGCTTTCCAACGGCGCTAATCCATAATAATCAAAAGCATTTTGATCAAAGGAAACCTCTGCATGAATGAATTCAATTTTCCAATCGGATACCATAAGTTCCACAAAGCGCAGCTATTTAATTTCCAGCTCAATCGCTGGTATTCGCTGGGATACGCACGGTTTGAAGATATAGAAGAAGCAGGAAAGAAAATCACAAATTTCAAAAACTGGAAATTTGAAATGCTGCGACAAGCGGAAAAAGCGCTTGACGAGGGGAGGCTTCTTAATGCTGCTTTTTATTATCGCGCGGCTGAATTCTATACGAAATCAATTGATCCCGAAAAAGAATCCTTGTATGATAAATTCATTGAGCTTTTTTACAAAGTGTTTGAGAATGATGCTATAGAACGACATAAGATTGCATATGAGGGTGCCTTTCTCCCTGCGCTGAGAATTCCTTCTTCACATGCAACAAAAACAACTATTGTGTTGCATGGCGGATTTGATTCCTTTATCGAAGAATGGTATTCCATGATGAAGTACTTTTCAAATCATGGTTTCAATGTCATTGGATTCGAAGGACCGGGACAGGGCGCAGCACTGCGAAAATACGGGCTGCCTTTAACCTATGAATGGGAAAAACCGACAAAAGCCGTGCTGGATTATTTCAATGCGGAAAATATTACTCTAATTGGTTTATCTATGGGCGGATGGTTTGCTATCAGGGCAGCAGCATTTGAACCAAGAATAAAGCGAGTGATTGCTTCCGGACATGCTATCGACTATATGAAAAGCATGAATTTCATATTTCGCATATTGCATTTATGGTGCTTCGAGCATTGCAGGGAGTTCATGAATCGCATGGCTGCAATTAAGTTTCAACGCAATAATATGGCTTCATGGGTAGTGGATCATCTAAAATACATAACCAAGAAAAGCAAACCCATGGATGCCCTGGAAATTTATGTATTGATGAACACGGACAATATTCATTCCGAGCTTGTCAAACAAGATGTTTTGATCTTAACCGGCAGAGAAGATCACCTTATTCCATTCAAAATGCATGACATGCAAATCCGGGCTTTAACCAATGCACGTTCAGTGACGGGCAAAGTGTTCGCAAGAGAGGAACATGCTCAAAACCATTGTCAGAATGGAAATATAGGACTTGCGCTTGAGATCATGCTAAAATGGATAGAAGAAACACTTTAATGTAATAAACAAGAATCATTGCAAAAGGTGGAACTGGTGAAAGAACCAGTTCCGCCTCCATCTCGACAGCGAAAATAGTCGAACGATTATTTACTGAAAGTGTAAGCATTTGAATGTGGTGAATCCATGTCAACTCATAGTGTACTTTTCGTTGTTATTTGCCTTTAAGCTTTTTAATATATTCATCTACCGCTTCTAATTCTTTTTTCAACTGTTGGCGATATTTTTCCAGACATTCGAGTTCTTCTTTTGCAGAAAAATAACGCCGCCTGAAGGAACAGCATCCGCACTCGCAGCAGCCGCAACTGCATCTGTTTGTTTCAGTATATTTAGGATTATCCAAGTCGTGGCACATATATTTTCACCTCCTTTTTTATTAAGTAATATAGTAACTGCTTAAATACTTAGGTAAAAAAATTATTGCATCCTCCTTTGACACCGAACTCCCTTCATGCTTTCTTGAACTCGTTTTAATTCTTTCCTTAAATATCGTTCATATTCTTTAAGCCATTCTACCGAAGCGTTTTCCAAATCCTCTTCTTCGCATATCTTTGTTTTGCGACATCCGCAGGCGCACACTTCGTTAAGCGCTCTTCGGCAATATCCCAATGTTTCCTCGTCAATCGAATAGGGTATCCAGTATCCTTTACGTTGGCTCATCACCAGTCCGGCATGTCTCATTATTTTAAGATGCTGCGATACCGCTGCAATTGATACTCCTATTGTTTTAGCAATGCTTTTGGCGCCAAGAGGTCCTTTTTCTTTTAAAAGATCAAGTATTCTTATGCGAGTTTCAACACCTAAAACCTTAAAAATTTCTGATGGTTGCAATTTCATTTTCATATATCATCTTATTAAGCATTTAAAATAATACTTAAATATACAACAATTTTTGTAATTTGTCAAACAATCCGATATGTCGACAATTCAATCTGTAACCTATCATGAAAGGATCTTCCCTATCATCCCCGCTGATGAAAATAAGATTCTTTCATGATAATTATTCAGGGAAACTCAAGGGCAATCGATGCGGTTTTGAGCAAGGCAAGCGTTGGTGGATGCCGGACGCGGTATTCCGGCAGAATCGAATCCGTAGCCGCCTTCTTCAGTAGTTTCAAATGGGACAATGAGATAATAGAAATTGTCAGTAGGGTCATCATTAATAATTTCGCTCATATCAGTACCGGAATCACACAGTTGCGGAACATGAGAATAGGTTCCGCTTGCAAGGATGGCAATAGATCCGTAGTAAATTGAGTAATGAGTTGTCCCGGGAGTTTCATCGCATGAAGCGCCCCAATTGAGCAGGAGTTGGGTTGTGCCGGATTTAGAGATCGTCAGCGGAATTCCGGGGATTACATTACCATCCGGTGTCTCCGCGACACCCCCGGTTCCTCCCGCGGTTATATTGAGCACATAACTAATGCTATTGCTAAGCTGGGTTGAATTCGGTTTATAAATAAGCAAGGCGTAATATCCGGCAGTCGCAAATGTGATGTTAAACGTTTCTGCTTGATCTACTCCTCCGGCATTAACGAGCGTTCCCGGCATGGCATCGGCTAATTTAAAATACTGAACTGATTGATCAATCAGCGCGATGCCGATATCACCGCCGGCAGGAGTCACGGTAAAGGCATATGATATGCCCAGATCACCTGCTTGCACATCTATTTCTTCAATTGCGACCACACCATTTACACCGATAATTCCAGACGTGCCGGTGGAAGGAACCTGAACGGGCGCTCCAGAATCACTCTTATGAATAGCATAATTACTGTTACCGGGAACATTCGTACCCTGAATTACACCTGCCCACCAGGTCGATGCAGCAGTATTATGCCGGTTGATACCAATGATTTCAACCGCTCCCGCTGGATTTGAATCCGAGGCGATGACAGGAATTGCGAATCCGGCAACAGATCCTGAATAATCATTATGAAGCCGTAGATCATAATTAGCAGACGAAGCAAAGGGAAGCAACCCGACAGCACCCCAGTTGCTCTGCCCGTCATCGGGTACTACTGAAAATTCGAATCCATCGCAATTGTACATCGTATAACCAGTCGAATCACGGTCCGGAGGCGCCGAGGAAGTAACCGGAATATCAATGTCAAGCGTAAGTGGAGACCAGATATATTGATTGTAACTGGTATTATCACTCTCGTTGCTTTCCGCATATTGATTGTACGCATCAGCTATGAATCCAAGAGTATGTCTTCCTCCTTTGAACAAGCCGGATGACAAATTAAGATCGAATGCAGTGCCTCCGGCAACAAGACCCGCAAACGGTGTTTCCTTAAAAGTAATGTCATCAATTGTGTATCGCACGCTGAATTGACTGCTTATATTATTAGGACCGTCATTCAAAGTAGTTGAGTTCATATAAGTTTCACCGAACCAACCGGATAGTATCGCAGACACAACACAATCATTCTGAGTACAATCTCCAGAACTTCTTGGAACCGCTGGCGCCGTCCATCCAGCGTGTGTATAAGGTCGCAGATTGGACGGTGTCAGAGAAATGTCAATGGTGTAGTCAATTGAATTTGCACGTTGTGAAGAATCAGGTTTATAAATAATCAATCCGTAATAACCGGATGCAGGAAAAGTAATAGTGAAGGATTCTGCTTGATTAGCTCCGTTGATATTCACGTTTGTACCGGGCATTGCATCTGCTATGCTGAAATTAGCCCACACCTGCCCGTCTATCAATGCAATTCCGATATCTCCGCCGGCAGGTGTAACCGTGACTGTCCAGTTCATGCCGAGATCCCCGGCGCCTGCATTTATTTCTTCAATAGCAACCGAACCGTTCACCGGGATATTGCCGGTATTTCCGGATGAAGGAACACTGATCGCAAGCTCGGACAGGTCTTTATGGATAGAGTAATTACTATTGCTCGGTGTGCTGGCGCCTTGAGTCATGCCTGCCCACCATGTCGCAGTTCCGGTAGCATTCCGATTGACGCCAACTACTTCTATCCCGCCGGCACCAGTGTTATTGGAAGTAAGTACACTGGTTGAAAAACCAACTGTTGACCCCGTGTAATCATCAAATAACCGTATCATGTAATCTGCTGCTGAATCGACCGGCAGTACTCCGACTGCTCCCCAGTAAAATGCACCGTCATCCGGCTGAACATCAAATTCATACCCATCACAATTGAATGAGATATAACCGATTGAATCACGGTCCGGCGGTGCTGTGGTTGTATACGGTGTATAATTGACCAGAAGATACGGTGACCAGACATATTGCCGGTAAAAGGTATTATCCGTTTCATTACTTTCCGAGTAATTATTATTCGCATCTACGAACATACCGAGTGTATGACGACCGCCTTTGACTGTGCCGGCAAGAGTATTATTCGAATCAAGCGCCATTCCGCCGATCGGCAGTGATGCGAATGTCACTTCTTCAAGCGTCACATCATCCAACATATATCTCACCTGAAAGGGCGTGTTGACGGCGAGCGGTCCTTCATTAGTGCTTGTTGAGTTTACATATGTCGTGCCAGCCCAACCGGGTAGTGTTGCGCTTACAAGACAATTGTTAATAGTGCATCCGCCGGCATCTCGCGGCACTACCGGCGCCGTCCAATCCGCATGCCAATACCACGTTAGATTCGATGGCGCAATGCTTATATCTATCTCATAATCTATGCTATTGGAACCTTGCGTATAATCGGGCTTATAGATCAATAGTCCGTAAAAACCCGCAGTGAGAAACTGTATATCAAAAAATTCAGCGGCATCAATTCCTTCATTATTTACCTGGGTCCCGGGATAGGCATCGGATAACTTAAAATATTCGGCTGTTTCGTTAATTAAGGCAATGCCGATGTCTCCGCCATCCGGCGTCACCGTAATCCGATACATCGTCCCTAAATCGCCGCTGTCCACGTATATTTCTTCAATAGAGACGACGCCGATCATCGGAATATTCCCAGCGGTACCGCTACCGGGTACACCGATCGATCCCTGCGAAACATCTTTATGAATTTCATAATCTGATGATGCTGGAATGCCGGTGCCTTGAATAACA
>MFGW01000042.1:53032-54063 GCA_001780385.1 Candidatus Fischerbacteria bacterium RBG_13_37_8
CCTCGCCCTTGCTGCCGGAAGAAGACCATTTTAGATTAGTGCCAAAGCCTTGGGAAGAACCGGTATAATCGTCGTGCAGCCGAAGATCATAATTGGCGAAGTCCAGAGTGGGCAAGATACCAACGACACCCCAGTATCCCTGGCCGCCGCCCGGTGTTACTGAAAAACGGTACCCATCACAGGAATATATACTGTAACCTTCCGGGTTGCGATCCGGCGGCGATGACCGGATTGTCATGCTGACAGAATCTAAATTATAAGGATCATAAATTGCGGCAGCAGCGATCCATTTATTATCAGTTTCATTACTTTCCGCCAGTTCATTATCAGCATCAAGTTGCAGTTTCAGCATATGTCTTCCGCCGCTGAGAGCGACTGCAAAATTAAGATTTGCATAGGAGCCATTGGCAGAATGAGAAACCCGGTTATCGACATATAAAGCCACATCATCGGCATATACTCTATGTTTGTGCGCACCGGCAGCGATGGTTGTGTTATTGAGTACTTTGAAACTAATATTGCTCGATTGCGGGTCTGCATTCAAAGTAGCGCTCCTGGTGCAATCATTGTCATTACATAAATTATCTGAAGGAACGAGCACGTCTTCCCAGCCGGAAGTTTTCTTGCCCGTGAGGTTGGGATTTACTGCAACGAATGGCCAAAGATAGACACAATTGGACAACCCTGACACGCAATCAATTGAACCATTGAGCGCTTGAACGGCAAAACCATATCCCGGTCCATTCATCATAAGTGAAAAAGTTAAGATATTGATGTTGTCAAGCGTTGTATATGGAACCCATCCGCCTTCATTGCATGAGTTGACATTTGCATGCAGATTAACAAACACTCTATAACCGGTTGCGTTAGTTGAATTTGTCCACGATAATCCAATTTGCTCATCAGATGCTGCTCCGTAGAGAGTGAGAGTGGAAGGTTCCGTGCATACATTATAATTAACAGGGCTGGCGCCGCAAGCAATTCCGTGATCATTAAAAGCGTTCCAGATACGGGCGCCATTAGGAGTTCCA
>MFGW01000042.1:54082-54429 GCA_001780385.1 Candidatus Fischerbacteria bacterium RBG_13_37_8
CATCATCAGCGCCGAGCAACACGCTGTACCAATTAGAAGCCGCGCAACCATCAATCGTAGCGTTTATATTGCATTCGCCGCCAGCAGCTATCTCATATGCGGAACCGGCTGACGGCCGGGATTCAAACCAAATTCTATCTGCCCATATCCATCCTGCATCACCGTGAGCCGCTACCAAATTCTGAGTCATATCCCATAGTGCACCGGAATCAATATAGGATTCGCAGTGACCCTGGTAACCCATTATTCCACGGTAATCATCCGGCGTATCGCAAGTCGGATCAGGCATTGTATAGGGGCAAATAGTACATGCAGTGGTGTACCTGTCACAATCCACTCCATTATCA
>MFGW01000042.1:54472-58986 GCA_001780385.1 Candidatus Fischerbacteria bacterium RBG_13_37_8
GATCATTATCATCGTCGAAACGCATTGCTATATACCGGTACCCCTGACAATCGGCAGGACAATTATGACAGTGAGCTGCATCATAGATTCCTCTAAAAATACATGGGTCTTTAGTCATAAGCGCAGCCAGGGAATCAGCGTACCCTTCACCAGTTGCATGTTCATTACCGGGGCTTTTCCCTGGACCACCATCGTTATCATCAAGCCCGTGTCCCCATTCATGATACACCAATGAACCAACCTCAGCGCCATTATTACAATTTGCACCGGAGGGGTAAAAATTTATTGAATTATTTGAAGATGAATGAAAACCATTACAGGTATCGCCACTTACATTAGTGTTTATCAGTGAAGTTTCGCCAAGCCATTCATTTGCCGGTAAATAATATACCGCCTTAGTCCTTTCTATTTCAGCATGCCAGAACGCACTACGCGCTGCATATGTGTTGCCGGCACCACCGCCCGGAGGCGTATCACAATCCGTTCCAATTGAAGAACCGAAATCTAAATTACCGGGTGATGTTGCGGTAGTTAAACTGATTGCTCCGCACGTATCATTAACGGTAAAATAATAACCACCAAGGGTTGAAGTAGCATCCGCTGACGGTATATCAGAATAATTATAATATCCCCAAAATTGCGTAGTCTTGTTTATATTATTAACTACTGAACATCGCGGAAAAGCCTTAGTGACGCGAGTACCGGGCAGCAGCGAAACATCTCCACTTACATATCCCTTATCAGTTATATTTTTATTATAAACAATCTTGCCGCTTTGCGCATCTACCCATGCAGTATATTCTTTGTAAGCAGCTCCTCTTCGATAAGTCACTGCCCATACAAGCCGGTAATCAAGACCGAGTCCTTCCTGTCCCCTATACGGTTGGTAGGTTGTTCCGCCGGCAGAAATTTCCGGTACCACCATTAATCGCACATCAAATATCTCATCTGCCGCATACCCGCTACCACTAAATGCATTAATAATTGCATCTTCTGCCTGATAAGTAGAAATAGCCGGCTGAGCCGGTATCTTATTATCAGATATACCGATACTGCCAAATTGAATTAAATTGCCATTGTTGAACCGGAAAAATATTCTTGCGCCCTCAACCGGCACCTCCTCCATGAAATAATCATACTGTATCACTGAATATCTTCCCTTTTCAAAAATATGGCTCCCTTCGCGGTTTATTTTTAATTTAGCGAGGTCCTGCTTGAGCAGTTCATTATTTGATTCGATGAATGCTTCAATCTTTTTATCCAGGTACTCAATAGTGATTTCCTCAACATCTCGCGCTAAAGCATTTCCTTTCCCTGCATAAAAAGGTATGCCTTTTCCTTCAATAAGATTAGGACGACCTGTTCTCGTGTCCCACATTAATCTCCACCCTGTTCCATACTTCGCAATGAAATTAATCCATCTCTCATTATTAAAACTATATTCACTGTTGTATCCAACATTTTTCAATGGGTAGCCCATATTAAATCTTTCTGCTAATTCTAATTCCAAAAGCAAAGGATTCTTATTCGATTTTAAATTGCAGTTTTGTGAATTTTTATCATCAATCGCAGTATCATTTGCACAAACAATAATAACGCTCATGAAAAGCACTATTATAACACCTGTCATTATATTCATTATTCGACATATGTTATTCATACGCCTGCTTCCTCCTGATTATTCTATATCATTAAATTAAAGACTCCTATTATTCACCACGGGGTGAAAAATTGCAAATTCCATATTTATTTTTCATTGAGAATAGAGTATATTGATACAACGAGAAAGGAGTTATTTATGAACAGGCGCCTGCTTTTATTACCTGTAATACTCTTATGGTTCATTCCTCTTGCACGTGCCGCAAATAACAATAATTATCTTTATGTACAGGCCCGCAGCCTATCTTTATCGGGAGAATGTGATAAAGCTCTTAGCATCGCTTTTGAGCTTATAAATAAAGATATGAAAGCATTTCAAAATTACCAGGCTGTTTTTTATTGCATCGACAAATCTGCGCCGGATATTGAATTATTCTTAAAATCTCTGCTTGAAAAAAATAGCGAAGAAGCCGCTCCACATTATGCATTGGGCAGGTATTATCTCGATAAAGAAATATATCCGGAAGCCATCGAACATTTAAAGAAAGCCTATGAACTGAATACTAATCAGAACTATTTGAAATTTTCAAATAGTTCTGATAGGCACAAAGGCACAGAGGCACAGAGGCACAAAGTTTATGAATATGGAAAGGAAGAAACTAATGAGATTTTAATTGTTGCTTATTTAGTGCAAGCATTTGTCGGCGCTAAAGAAGAAGATAACGCGACCACTTACTTCAGCGCAGGCGCTGATTCACAATGGACTGCCGGATTGGGATTAGCTCTTATCGAAAAAAATAAAGAAAATTATGAAAATGCATTAAAAATAATGGAGAATCTTTTTCCTGCTCATGCGGATTCATGGGAACTTGCTGACTTAATACGAGAGACTTATTATTTTATGGAAAAAGATAACACTGCAAGAAAATGGGCGTATGCTGAACTGAACATTGCCACCGCACAGAATAATGATGATAAGATTGCCGAGAGCCTTTCTAACATCGCAGCTCATTCCATAAACCTGGGTGATAATGTTATTGCGATGGAATATTCATTGAAAGCTGCCGAAGCATTCGCAAAAACTCAAGACTGGTATAATGAAATTGAATGGTTTAAAAATGCCGGGATGACTTACCGCGATGCCGGTCAAATACATTCAGCTTTAAAATATTTCCAGCGCGCCGAACAAATTGCTATTGAAAAAAATTCACCTCTGTATTTATGTGATATTTACAATAGTCTTGGCAAGATATATCTTTCCGTATTTGATGAACCGGAAAAAGCACTGCTCACATTAAATAAAGGAATATACGCATGCCAAAAAGCTCAACAAAAAAGCTCAATTTATTTAACTGTCAGCGCCGCTTATTTAAGAATGAAAGATTATAAGAATGCTGAGCAGTACTTAAAAACCATGCGCGAGATTTATCCAAAACCCAGACCATGGGTAGAAATATGGATAACATCTTCAGAATGCTATCATTATATTACTGTCGGTAATTTTGAAAAAGCAAAAATATCATGCAGCGATTTGCTTGACTTACCGACTCAATCACTTGAAGATACTATCTCCAATAATTTATTGAATGCACGGTTATATTATAGCATGAAGCAGTATGATCAAGCAGTATGGTTTGCACAAAAAGCGTTAGAGAGCGCTGATAAAATTGAAGAATTCCGGTATCAATGGAATGCACGTTTTATAATTGCCGATAGTCTCCGGAATCAAAAAAAATATGATTCCGCTATTCCATTCTATCAGCAGACTATTGAACTTATAGAAAAAACGCGATATGAAGTTGCCAGCGCCTCTTACCGTACATTATTCTTTAAATCCAAGCTGGATGTCTACAATGGTTTATTATCAGCGCTATGGGAAAAGTATGACAAAGAACACGATCCGGAAATTATCAAAACAGCATTTTCAGTTGCCGAAAGAGCAAGGAGCAAATCGCTCCTTGATTTAATTAACAAACCTGATGAGGGGAATATGCCTGAATCATCTGCTGAATTAACCGAGGTGACTGCCCGGATTAGCATGTTACAAAGCAAGATTCGCGAGGCTGTGTCTGAGAATACAAAGGAAGCAGAATTACTGAAGTTAAAAGATCAGTTGCATCAAGTATATGACCGCTATCAATTGATCAAAGAAACAAAGATGCCGCTTAATCGTAATGCTTTTGTCACATCTTCGGTCATTTCAGATGCTGATGTTCAAAGCACAATTCCGCATTCCACAGCGCTCATCGAATTTAAAATGACAGATGAAGCGGTTTATTGTTTTATATTAACTGGCAATTCAACTCGATGGATAAAATTACCGGACGAGAAAAAAATACAAGAAAATATCGAGACGGTAGCGAAACTAATAACAACGCCGGACCATAAAGCAACAAGCAAATTTTTAATTGCATCTCACGAATTATACCAGCTTATCATGGAGCCGGTGTTGCGCAGTGCAGGTTCCGTAAACCGGCTCATCCTGATTCCGGACGGTAATCTTTTTTATGTTCCTTTTGAAGCGCTTCTCATGACAGCACCGAAAACCAGCAAACCTCATGATTTTTTAATCAGGCATTTCGCAATAAGTTATGCTCCATCAGCTCAAATATTCAGCGTAATTAGCAAAAGCGAATCCCGGAGCGCACATTTTTCTACAAAATCGCCTCCGGTAATGCTGGCAATTGCCGATCCACTTTACGATGCTCGCTATTTAGATACGGTACGCTCTTCCTATGATTTGACTAATCCACTCGGCAAATTGAATTACAGTAAAATGGAACTTGAGCATATCGAGCAACTAAATGATTATTCTATCAAATCATTAACCGGGGCACGTGCATCCGAAAAAAATCTAAAGGATACTCTTACACCGGAGAATGAATTTCTTCACTTTGCAGTTCACGGCATTCTCA
>MFGW01000042.1:58998-59538 GCA_001780385.1 Candidatus Fischerbacteria bacterium RBG_13_37_8
ATAGTCTGAACGGATTAGTCTTAAATCCGGGATCAGCAGAAGACGGCGTGTTTCAGGTGTATGAAATTGAGCAGTTGAAACTAAAAAGCAGTCTTGTTTTTTTATCTGCATGCCATTCCGCATCCGGAAAATTACATGAAGGAGAAGGATTAGTTGGTTTGACAACCGCATTCCTTGGAGCGGGGGCTGCTCGTGTTATCGGAACGATGTGGGTAATCAATGATTATTCAACTGCGCTTTTTGTCAAGGAATTCTATTCAAGTCTGAGAAAATATAAAAATGATTACGCTTCTGCCCTGAGAGATGCGCAACTATATTTAATTGCTATGCCGCGGTATAACAGTCCTCATTATTGGGCAGGATTTCGTTTATTCGGTAGAATATAGAAGTGTAGTGGCGAACCCATGTGTCCACCCTCAAAGGCACAAAATTAGAAGATAAGCTTTAATGGAAAATAATTTCAATAAAATATATGATGAGTATTACAGGAAGGTATTTTCCTATTTCTATCGTAAAGAAAATAATCCCGATATCGCAAAA
>MFGW01000042.1:59573-59854 GCA_001780385.1 Candidatus Fischerbacteria bacterium RBG_13_37_8
TAATATGAACAAAATTAGAAATGTGAATTCATTGCAATTTTGGATATTTAAAATCGCACATAATGTTTTTTGTTCTATGTTGAGAAAAGAAAGAATTCAAAAAGAGAAAGTAACGACAATGAACGATTCTAATTATATTGCATTAAATTCAAAGGAACAATCTGCTGAACAAATTCTCATAAGAAAAGAATTAGTGAATTCTATCAAGCAGCAGGTCATTGAGTTTCCTGAAATGATGCAAACATGCTTCATTTTACATTTTTACCATGATTTAAGCTATG
>MFGW01000043.1:0-147 GCA_001780385.1 Candidatus Fischerbacteria bacterium RBG_13_37_8
ACTTTCAACGCTTTATCCGGAATAAGTCAGAATGAGGAATATCAAAGAAATATTTTTTTCGAGTACATCTTTAATTTTCTAGTAAAGCATATATTTTTGTCTTTTAGTTTTCTTGCCTTTTCGCGATTATGAGTAGAAAGTTATTTA
>MFGW01000043.1:160-5802 GCA_001780385.1 Candidatus Fischerbacteria bacterium RBG_13_37_8
CCTATTCCCCAGTCCCTATTCCCCAGTCCCTATTCCCTATTCCCCAGTCCCTATTCCCCAGTCCCCAGTCCCTATTCCCCAGTCCCTAATCCCCAGTCCCCAGTCCCCAATATGTAGACAAGGTTCCGGTCATCATATTATAATAAACGTTAGGCAAACAATGTCAGATGAAATTAAAGCATTTTATAAATTACGCACGGAGACTAATTGGACGAAGCGATATGAATCACCATATCCAGTAAGGCGGTATTTTTTTCGAACGTTATACCGGTTGATCATTGATTATTGTAAAAATTATGAGCTCGTACTGGATAGTGGTTGTGGAGATGGAGTATTATCGGTACTGCTTGCTCATCAAAATTCAGAGCAGCGTATAATAGCAATGGATATTTCACTAGAGGGGATAGAGCGTGCACGTGAGGCAGCGAGGGATTATGGTGTAGAGAAACGAATGTGGTTTGTGGTCGGTGATGCTGAGCAAATACCCTTTAAAAGTGGTTCATTTCCTGCAGTAATAAGCAGTCATGTATTAGAGCATCTGCCGGATTTTGATAAGGGCGTGCGGGAAATTGTACGGACCATGAGAGGTGATGGAACTGCAATTATTGCACTCCCTGTCTGTCTGAGTATTTGTTCCATGGTGCAACTTGGCGATGATGGTTATTGGAAATTGAGCAGGAAGAGTTTATTTGCTTTCTGGAAGGGTTTAGTGCGAGTCGTTATCGCATGGTTAAAGAACCAGGAAGGTGTACAGGAAGGATATGCAGGTTCCCAGACAGTTCCGCATATCAGGCGTTTTCCATGCAAAGCCATCCGTCGGATTGAATCAGGTGAATTAAAAACTATGCAATGGTTTGCTGATAGTTTGCTGATTCCTTACCTGGGACAATATTCATCACTATTCTTAAAACTTCAGCACTATATCGATACTATCCTGCGCAACAAAATCTTTTTTCGTAATCTCGGCAATGGAATTATCATGATTGCGAGGAAAAAAAACAATTAGATTTTTGCTTTTCCTCGTTCCGTAATGATATATTTATCACCATCCTGACTAATATATCCTGCATCAAGAAATTCACGGATGCTCATTCTAATTCGAAAAAGCGGCAATCCAATTTTTTGTGATAGTTCTAAATCGGTAATCGGTTTATCTATTGAGCTAAGGATAAATCTGCCAGCTCCTGAAAGTGTGCCGTCAGCATTAATGCATGCCATAGGTTCCTCCTTTATTTAAGATCTTTCTTACAGAAATACCAATCTTTACATTCATATTGTTTATCTTTAATACGTTCGTCAGCTTGTTCTGCAGTTTTTGGAGGAGGTACTATTACTTTATCACCCGGGCGCCAGTTAGCAGGTGTTGCTACCGCATATTTATCAGTAGTCTGCAGCGCTTGAATAAGACGCAAAATTTCATCCATGTTGCGTCCCGTTGTGAGCGGGTAATAAATAATAGCTCGAATAATCTGCTTATCATCAATGATAAAAACACACCGAGAAGTTTCAGTTTTACTTTCACCCGGCATTATCATTCCATACAGCATTGCCACTTCTTTATTAAGATCAGCAATAACGGGAAAATCAATTTTCTGCCCAAGTTTTTCTTCGATATTTCTTACCCATGCTATATGAGAAAAAACACTATCTATACTTAAACCCATAAGTTCACAATTCATTTCTTTTAATTTTGAATGAATTTGCGCAAATGCAATAAATTCAGTAGTACAAACGGGAGTAAAATCTGCCGGATGCGAAAAGAGAATGAGCCAGCTTCCTTTAAAATCGGATAATTTGAGTGTGCCAAATGTGGTTATCGCTTCGAATTGTGGTGCTGGTTCACCAATTCTGGGAAGACTTACCATCTTTTTTTCTTGTGTTTCATTGATAAGTTCCATAAAAAGTTCCTCCGTAATTAATTTTGTTGAATGGGAAATAATCTTTTTTAGATACTAAAATAAGAATAATACGCTTATATGTCAAGAAGACCGGTTAACACAAGATTTACCCTTACCCTATCCCGAACAAGTCATAACCCAAAAAGAATAAACCACGAAGGGACTATTCCCCATGCCCTAATTTTTGACTTAATTGATAAATTATCTTAAACTATCTGATGCATACTGTACGAAAATATTTTATATTATTATTCTGTTTCATACTGTTCACAGGTTTCTTTTATTGTACACTGGGGAAAAAAACTGAATTAAGTAAACAGTTGATTAGCGCTATTAAGAAAGGTCACACGGAAAAAATCAAGTCATTAATAGAAACAGGCGCTAATGTAAATTATCGCGAGCCTGAAGGTATCACGCCATTAATGTGGGCATCCTATGACGGAAATATAGAAATACTATCGCTGTTGATTAATGCAGGCGCTGATGTAAATGCAAAATCAAATTATAATAGCACGCCGCTTCTTATTGCAGCATCACGCGGACATACAGAAGCAGTCAAACTTCTTATTCAATCAGGAGTCGATCTGAAGAAAGATAATTTAGGTATAATTTATGATACTGCATTGCGAGGGCAAGCTGAAACGATACAATTTCTTATTGAAGAAGGTGCATCTCCTAATGTAAAAGTAGAAAATGGAGATACGGCTTTAATAGCAGCAGCGGCAAAAGGTCATAAAGAAGCAGTCAAAGTACTTGTCCAGGGGGGAGCAGCTCTTCGAACAAAAAATAAAGAAGGAAAAACGGCTTTAAAGGTGGCTTCAGAATTAGGTTATATCGAAATAACTCAATTACTGCAGGATGCTATTAATCAGGACGACAAGGTAAAAGGAAAAGAATTGCTCGAGGCTGCTCAAAATGGGGATGAGAAAGTTATTCGATCTTTTATCTGGATAAATATGAATCTTGACGTAACAAATAATGAAGGATCTACTGCACTAATGCTTGCTGCAAAAAATGGGCATACCATTATCGTCAAGGCATTGCTGAATGCAGGAGCTGATATGACAATTCGTAACAGTAATAATAAAACGGCGCTTGAACTCGCAAGAGAACATAACCATAATGATATAGTTGTACTGTTGGCAGGGACTAGGGAATAAGCGCTTCGTCGGGAAATTCTTGCATTTTTGGCAAAAAAATTATTTCTTGAACGTACCGGCTAGTTTATTGAGTTTTGTTGAGTTTATCGGGTTTGTTGAGTTTGTGAGCATTCCGGAGGAATGCTTGCAAAGAATATGTTTTCTTTGTATTTGGTTCCGACTTTTTCGAGATAGGGACTAGGGAATGGGAAATAGGGACTGGGGACTGGGGAATGGGGAGCAATCTTTCCCGTCCCAAAAGGACAGGCGAACATGACCCAGGGCTTTAGCCTTGGGATTTTTTCGCAGGAAATAAAAGCGAAGCAAGAATTGAAACTGCCATGGTTAATGCTATGAACGCTAAAGCTATGATTATAGGGATATGAATAAGATCGCTCAGGATCATTTTTATTCCTATAAAAACTAAAATAGCAGATAAACCATAATGCAAATAATGAAACAGTTGCATAATGCCGCTCAAAGCAAAAAAAAGCGCCCTTAATCCAAGTATGGCAAATACATTAGAACTGTAAACAATAAATGCATCGGTTGTGATGGCAAGAATTGCAGGAATTGAATCAACCGCAAAAATAATATCTGTCGTTTCAATAACCACCAGGACAACAAAAAGTGGAGTTAAGACTCGTTTCCCATCAGCAGAAACAATAAATTTACTTCCCACGTAATCCTTGGATACCGGAAAATAATGTCTCAATAATTTCAGAACAGGATTACGTTCCGGATGTATCACTTTCGTCCTTTCAAAAAATAATCTCCAGCCAGTCACTAACAGTATTCCACCAAATATATAAATTATCCAATGAAATTTAGTAATAAGCGTTACACCCGCAATAATAAATATCCCTCTCATTATTAAAGCACCAAGGATACCCCAAAATAATACCTTATGCTGATAATTTGCCGGTACAGCAAAAAAACGAAACACGATAAGAAAAACAAATAAATTATCAATACTTAATGATTTTTCGACAAGATAACCGGTCAGAAATTCAAGTGCTTTTTGATGTCCCCACATATAAAGAATAACAAGATTAAATAATAAAGATATAATAATCCAGAATGCGCTTAATAGCATTGCTTCCCGGATATGTATTTCATGAGCTTTGCGATGAAAAACGCCTAAATCCAATACCAGAAGAATTAAAACCAGGCAATTAAAAATTATCCATAAAGACATCGATACCACACCTTAAAAAGTACAATATATACTTAAATTGCATTTTTCTCAACTCCTTGCTCTAAATATATTGATTCTTTCGGTGAAATTCGTTACTATTAAACTATAAGGCATTTGCATTATGGCAAACGGTATTACGAATAAGCGATTATTTATTACAGGCGGAGCTGGTTTTATCGGCTCACACTTGGTAGAAAAGCTTATCGAACATAATGAAGTAATTATTTATGATAATTTTTGCCGCAATGCACTTCAATATACAGAACTGGCTAAAAATCCCAACGTTAAAATAATCGAAGGTGATGTGTTGGATCAGCAGAAACTGAAATGGGAAATGAAAAATGTTGATATTTGCATACATGCGGCGGCTATTGCGGGTATTTATAGCGTAGTAAAGAATTCCACTCTTACCATGAAAGTAAATTTCATCGGAACATATAATGCTCTTGAAGCTGCCGTTAAAAATAATGTAAAAAGATTTATTGATTTTTCCACCAGTGAAGTATACGGTCCTTTTATTTTCAGAGGAAAAGAAACTGATGCAACCACCCTTGGACCGGTGGGAGAAAGAAGATGGGTGTATGCAGTAAGTAAATTAGCCGGCGAGCATTTTGCGCATACCTATGCTGAAGATTATGACATTGAAATTATCACGATACGACCCTTTAATATTTATGGACCGCGTCAAATAGGTGAAGGCGCTATACAGCAAATGGTACGTCGTGCATTGCGAAATGAAGATATTATTGTTTATAATGATGGCACGCAAATACGTGCATGGTGTTATATTTCAGATTTCATAGAAGCTCTTTACAATGCACTATACCTGGAAGAAGCTAAAAACCAACTGTTTAATATAGGAAATCCACAAACTACGATTACTGTCCTTGGATTGGCACAAAAAATAATGCAAATGACACAATCAACTGCCAATATTATTTTTAAAGTGCATCCAGGACCCGAAGTTGAAATGCGCGTACCAGATATTAGTAAAGCATGTTCGCTTCTGCATTTTACGCCTAAAATTAATCTTGAAGACGGTCTTAAATCTACTATAGAGTGGTATAAATCTTTTTTGGTGGCATAAATGAATATATTAATTACAGGAAGTTCGGGTTTTATCGGTAAAAATGCTTTGCTCAGCATGAATAAATGCCCGGAAATTATTGCAACATATAATACTTCTTCTGATTTTCTTGAATTTCTCAATAAAAATGATTTACGTAATATCACGCCTTTACAAATTGATCTTACTTCCAGGGAAGAAATAAGTAAAATACTAGAAATAAGGCCAACCTTCGATTTATGTATTTTTCTTGCTGCTAATGGAGATCCAGCAGTTTCTGTGGATAAGCCAGCATTTGATTTAACTTCAAATACGATTACGCTAATAAATTTGCTTGAGAA
>MFGW01000044.1:0-1559 GCA_001780385.1 Candidatus Fischerbacteria bacterium RBG_13_37_8
TCAATAGATACCTGAACATTCTTCAACCAACATCCACTTCTGAACCCATTATTCCATCATTCCACCATTCCATTAACCCAATTGCGTCGCCTTGCGACGCTATGTTCATATTCTATAAGAGGATTCCGGTAATAATCCATTAAATATTCAAGATAAAAAAGATCATCTTCTTGTGATCCAATCATAATTATTTCCCCTTCTATGCCATTTTTGTTCGATTGATTTCAAGAATTTATCATGTAAGTCAGACAAGGCAATTTGAGAGGTTAAAGGCTCAAGAAAGCCTTCAACAATCAATTTCTTTGCCATAACATCTTCAAAACCACGGCTTGCTAAATAATAAATCATATCTTCATCTATTTGTCCTACTGATGCTGAATGTGATGCTTTTACTTGGTTGGCTTCAATTTCAAGGCTGGGAATTGAATCAGATCGCGCATCTGGACTTAAAAGCAATACATGATCAGACAAATAAGAATCTGAATTCTGGGCGTATTTTTGTATTGTCGCCATTCCATTGAAAACTGAATGTGCCTCATCCTTTAAAACTCCACGCATTATTATCTCACCCTTCGTAGCGGGGGCATAATGATAGAGATAATTTGAAAAATTAAAATACTGCTCATCTGCTACCTGGAGTGTAGGATACGTATCAGAACGCGATATTGTATCGAGTATCAACGCATCACATCTCACACTTGCCTTTACCGAGTTTGATCCTTTCAGCACTTTCATCAATCCACGGTAACTTGTACGCCCACCATTGCCGCATGCAGTGAATCCGTTGAATACTGAGGAGCCGTGCATCCTTCAATATAATGCAACGAACTCCCCTCTCCAGCTATGATAAGCGTTTGTTCAAACTGAGCCATGTTTTTTGCATTAATTCTGAAATACGCCTGCAATGGAATTTCAACTTTTAAACCGCGAGGAACCATAATAAAACTGCCACCACTCCAGACCGCACTATTGAGAGCTGCAAATTTATTATCATCCGGTGTAACCACGGTGCCAAAATACTTCTTGAAAACATCCGGAAATTGTTGAAGTTCGCTATCAGTATCCATAAAAATTACACCTTTCTCTTCAAGATCCTTTCTTATTCAGTTATTTCATTCTCCTTCCTTATAAACAACCTGATATTAGATTATTCTTGAACATTTCATACCCCTTTTCTTCTAATAATTCAGCCAGTTTCATATCACCTGAAGCAATAATGTTTCCTTCCATCATCACATGCACAAAATCGGGCTTCAAATGACGGTGCATAAACTCATTATTTATCTTGAGCAAATCGAATGTAGAACGAAGTTCCTTGTTGAACGAAATTAAATCCTTAGAATAGTATCCTTTCGTATTATTCTTTTTCATGCTATTCAAAGCAGCCCATAAAAACCTGCTCATGCTGATGCCGGGAATTTCAGGTGGATATTGAAAGGCAAGATAGATGCCCGCCTACGCCCGCTCATATGTTTTCATCGGAATCAGATCCATTCCCGCAAGCTGCATCTTGCCTTCTGTCACCTGATATTTACTGTTACCCATTATTGAATGGGCAA
>MFGW01000044.1:1575-3304 GCA_001780385.1 Candidatus Fischerbacteria bacterium RBG_13_37_8
GCCATTCGGACCCATAATCGCATGAAGCTTCCCCGGTTTCATAACCAAATGAAGTCCCTTCAATATTTCTTTTCCTTCCACTCTTACATGCAGGTTTTGTAAAATAAAATCATTGTTCATAATTCTTGCCTCATTGCATATATTTTTGCTTTTCTCTTCACCTTGGAACGTTGCGGGAGCTTCAGGTTACTCTTGTTGTCACTTATTATCATCTTCAACGTTATTTGACCGAGAAAATCTACAACCGTAGCTTCTAACTTATTCCATACCAGTCTTTGAGGACAGTTCCTAAAAAGTATGCATGAATCGATACCACCCTTGCATTCAAGCAAATTAATATGGCCTTCGACCGCCTCATAAATGTCTTTCAGCTTAATTTTATCAGGGGCTTTGCTAAGGGCATACCCGCCATCAGGCCCGACGTGTGATCGTACAAGACCGAATCGTATCAATCGACGCATAATTTTAGACAGATAGAAGAGCGGTATATGCTGCATTTCAGAAATAGTAGTGATATCTAACCGATGTGGGAAATAAGCGCCTATAAGTATCATGGATCTCATTGCGTAATCAAGTGATTTAGATATTTTCATAATATCACATCCTGGATATTTGATATCTAAAATATAATAATTTTAGGAATAATTGTCAAATGTCTTCAAAAGCCACATTCGACTCGCTTGCCCAATGAGAAAATACGGTAGAAAGCAAAGTTGAGGACGAGATCAATTTTGACCGCCGTCTCATCCTCAACTGAACTTTCGCTACATTTAATTTTTATTCACGACAAACTGAATTCCGAACCTATCACGCCTTTCCAATTTTGAAACAAAACATTGCAGTGTTACAGAGAAACATTATGCGTTTGCTTTTATTTTTTTCGAGCATAATGAAATTCCATCATTTTCACTTCTTTCCCATCCGGCGTCACCTGGTACATTTCTTCCTCGTAAGTATCTTTATCGATTAGTTTGCCAATAGTTTTATACTTTTCAGTTTTATCTTTCGCCACATTAAACATTTCAGAAGTCATTACCCACTTTTTACCATTATCTTCGCATTTTCCTTTTGAGGTCATGAAACCAGTCATCATGGTATCCATCCAAAAACTTTCATATTCTTTCTTGACATTATCATATGCCAGTACGCCAAAACCTTCGAATGGCTGACCTGCAAATTCACTTTTTGCCTTCATTGAAAGGTAGCGTCCACCCAATATCATGGTGAATTCAGCAATACCGGTTGATTCCATTGGGGGAGCATCCGGTACGTTCCATGATTTAACTTTCACGTCCCATGTGCCTTCGAGTTGTTTAAGATGCTGATGATGTATTCCCGGTTCCGCGAATTTCGCCCACATCTCCATCTCTTTTTTCATTTCTTCTTCAGCTTTGTCCTGGGCAATAGCTTGAAATACAAGCAGCAATAGACAGCAAACAACCAGCACGCTTGTAAATGATAAAATGTTTCTCATAAGAAACCTCCTTATAATTTCTTTATCATTAAAATGTTCCGGGAAATGATTTCTCATAGGTTTTTTAGCTTGTTATCATTAAACGAAATAATGAACCTATAAGGAATGAAATCAAAGCTACCCCTATACTGAAAATAAGAATCTCACGAAACTGCCCTTTGAAACTTCTCTCAAAGAGAACGGAAGTGTAGAATGAAACTGCCGCAATGATAAAAAATACAATTACCGCCATCGCTGCGAGAGCTATTATGTTGC
>MFGW01000044.1:3449-10035 GCA_001780385.1 Candidatus Fischerbacteria bacterium RBG_13_37_8
TCTCAATTATTTTTGCCGGCTCATATTCAATGCCCTCGGCTGTGGGGAGATTGCTCGGCATTTTATCAAATGCCTGTTCAATAATTCGCATGCTTTGAATCATTTCTTCCATACGCACAAGGTACCGGTCAAAATTATCACCATTATCACCAACCGGAATATCAAAATTCATCTCATTATAAACAAGATAGGGAAATGCTTTTCTGACATCATACTCCACAAATACATTTATTTCTTCCTCAATATCTTTCTTTTGTTCTTTCTCTTTGTTCATTCAAATTACTCCTCTTCAACCTTATGGTTAGGGAACCAATAGCAAGCTTTATTATAAATGAACAGAATTACTATTTCAATATTCGAGGAGGCAAGTCACACGGATACGTCAAAGTCGGCGCCAGATGTAGAGCGGGGCTCATTTTTCACATAATTTCTCTTTTTGATAACGCTAATATAATGTTACACTTGCGCCGACTTTGATGATGCCGTGAGGCAAGTCGCTTCTCTCCAGAATAACTTAAAAAAGGTTAAAGTGAAGGAAATACTCTCCACATTCTGAACTTAGACCTCGGCCTTGATCGTAACCATGACATTCTTTTTACATAAGAGGTATTAAATTGACAAAGTAGGATTCGAACCATATTATGGTAATAAAAGAATTCGATTACTCAGAATTTCAATTTTGAGTATTTGAATAAGGAGGTAACAATGAAATATAAAATGCTTTCTGGGAAAATAATTGAACTTGAGAGATTAAGTTCATTTGAAAAAATATTTCTAAAAGAATTGCGTCACATGATAAAAAATGACGAATCATATTTTGATGTGATCAAATTCGCAGTCGGTCCAGGTTCACCCGCATTGCAAGGAAAAAAGTGCTTTGATCAAAAAATCTTGAAATCCCCGCTTTATCTTGCAGCACGCGATATGGCGCTGCGGCATGGTATTAAACAACATGTCATTCTCGCTCCTCAACATGAAAACCTTAAGACTAAAATGCCGGCCGATCCTTCCAAGCTCAGCCTGATACAAGCTGCCAGACTCATTGGCATTTCAAGAAAAGCAGTCATGGAGGCAATCGATAAAAATAAAATAAAGCCTATCCGAATAGGAAATGTAATTCTTGTAGAAAAAGCAGCAGCTCTGAAATACTTCAATGAAATTCATATGGCGGAAACACAACGTATATCCTGATATTTATATCTTCATCAAAAAGATAATAAAGACAGGCGAGGATTAATCGTAATCTTCGCCTGTCTAAACCTCATCCCTTGATTAAGCGTTTGCATTACAAAAATCATTTATTTTTTGCATTATCCTATCTCTCACTTGCCGCATCTTCTCAAGTTTTTCTTCCCAACTTCCTTGAAAACTTGATGGATCCTCAAAGCTCCAATGAATTCTTTTAGCGCCGGCAGTTCCATGAAATAGTGGGCATCTTCCTGCCTGGGATTCATCACACACTGTTATCACATAGTCATAGTGCTTACCCTGTTTATAAAAATCAAACACACTCTTGGTCTTATTCTGCGAAATATCAATGCCAACTTCTTTCATTGCTTCTATAGCAAGAGGATTCAATTTGCCTGGCTCAAGACCAGCGCTTTCAACCTCAAATCTGTCTCCTGCCATTTGTCTAAGAAAAGCTTCGGCTATCTGAGACCTGGCAGAATTATGAACACAAACGAATAATACTTTTTTCTTAAGCATAATCAAAGGTGCATATTCAGCGCAACAGGATCACATATTTTCATCAATGCACTTCTGCATCTTGTCACAGAATTTACTTGTTGTCAAGCAATATTCTCGCTGCTTTTCTTGGATCAGCATTCCAGCAGACTTCCTTCGTTTTTATGCGCAAATAATTGGCGAGATTTTTATTACGATGCTTTGTATTTCCTTAAGCAGGATGATATTGATGATTCGTTACAGGCTAATGAGATTATTATATTGAGGAAAAGATAATTACGTTCTGCTTCAGATTGAATCGGACATTTTTATGGTGTAAAATAAGAGATAAATTGGAGGTCAATATCCTTCACACACAAACGGCGCGCGGGATCCCCTGGCGCTTGTCTATTTATCCAATATTGCTTCAATTATTTTGACTAATTCTCTTAAACTCTTATCCTTTAAATCTTTAATTTTTGGTTTAGCATATATTCTAACAAATATTATTTCTTCCGGGGATTTATCTCTATTATAGTAAGAAATAATCCTAAAGCCGCCGCTCTCTCCAGCAGCCATATCGCTGCTTTTCATTCTACTTTTCCAAAGCTTCCCTTTTTGATTAGCTATAGGTGTAAAATTGGAAGATAGATGGTTTTGTATATTATTTATAAAATCATCGAAATCCTCTTTTACATGTGGGTACTTTTTCTTTAATTCTTTTATATCTCTTTCAAAAACTTGATAAAATTTAAATTGATAATTCACTCTTGATTGATTTCCCTTGCTCAATTGATTCTATTGCGTCTTCTAAACATTCTTTATTTTCTAAGTAAAAATCTATTGATTCAGTATTGTTCTCTATTGTAAGTAGAAGATTATCTATTTTCTTTTTGAATATTGAAAATGATCTAAGTCTAATCAAAATATATTGATAAAATTCAAGAACATTTTTGAACCACAATAATGTTTCATCATCGTTTATGCGATTTAATAAACAACATGTTGATTTATCTACTATATAACTTGCTTTAAATGGAAATATTTGAGCCCTGATTAGAAGTTTTATCCTTGATTTTGTTGTTTCTATCGATTTGGCAAGGAGCAAAGATTCACTAACCCTTTTTTTAAAGTCAATTAATTCAATACAAGAAATGCTATCCATGCTCTTATAAAGATAGCAAAACTATTATACAATGTCAAGTAATGTAATTACTGGAGTTTCCCCGAATTTTTTTAGTCATGGGGTGAAAAAATAGCATAAATGGGCATTTTAGGATTTTATTAAGTGGGAAAGGTTAATTAGAGACGAGTAAGTCAAAGCAGGTAAGAAGGGAGGGCGACATTTAAGGCAACAGGATTTTTTGCAACGAGATTTGGGCAGGGTTTTGCTTCAGCCGCACGCTTTAAGCGGCGTTCAGCAAAACCTGCCCAAATCCTTCATTGCTGCTTAATTCCGTAAAGGGTAAGTAATTGCTTATTGGCGATAAGATATAATGATAAAGATGTATTATCCATAGGCGCAAAGTTGCAAACAATGTTTTTGTCATTGTGAGCATTCCGCAGGAATGCGTGACAATCCTTAACGGACTATAAGGAGCATGAAGGATGATAGTGTTTGTCATGCTTTCATTGGCAAAACATAAAAAGACAGGAATTTCCGCAAGAAAGCATATACCTTTTGATTAGTTATTATTTTGAAGAAATTATCATGCGCCAGTTATTGTACTGGTGAAGTATTTAGAAGCTGATTAAAGTAGAGACGAGGCTTTCGAAAAATCTTAATAAAGAAGATTATTTTGAAAAGCTACATGATAAGATAATTCAGATGGCATCGAAATATATATAAGGGAGGATACGGTATTAGTGATCAACGATTCTTTGAAATACCTGAATATAAATGGTATGCATTGTCCGATGGTATCTACAAAATTTTATCAAAGACTATCAAACCATTTTCTGCTCCCTCATCAAGACATCCTCCTTCTACTCAATCGATTCTCTTCCCAAAAGAACCACATTTCTATGCTGACCCTTAATGATTTTATTTGCCCTTTCAACTACAAGCAAAATTCTTGCTGCTTGAACTACGCCTGCTCTCAAATTCCGGCTACAGTTCTTTACCGTGACTTATATTATACCCCCAAAATTTTTGGGGAAACTCCAGCCTAAATACATCATGTGGTTTGCCGGATATCAAGCGCATTAATGAATTGATTCACAAAGCCTTGATATTGCCCCGGGATTGCTATTGATTCAGCATGTTCCATTTTCTATTCTCTCCTTTTGCTAATATTTATTAATGTTTGTTAGCATATATTAATGCACATTAATTCAAGGGCAATGTCAAGGGATTTAATTTGACAACCACAAATACAGTTTGCAATGCCTAATATTTTATGAAATGATGTAATCAAAGATTTTTTGAAGACGAGAATAACGAATGCAATATAAATAGAAAGATATGGAGGTGTTTGGGAAAAAACTATGTTCATTAATCCTGCTTTTGGTATTTGTCATAATCCTGGCAATGGCAGCGGAAGAAACAGAACGTTATAAAAAAGTAGAACAGATCAAAGCAGTCGAGGGCAAAGATAAACCGCAGAAAATCAAGGGAGAATTATTATTTGATTCAGAAAATAAGATGTTAAGGTTTTTAGATGAACGCAAGGAACCGCTGGATATTAATATGTTGATATAACAAACATCGTTTATGAAAAAACAAAGAAGCCAAGGTATGCACTTGGTCTTATTTTCGCGTGGCCATTGTTATTCACAAAAAGCAAATCACATTACTTGACAATAATCTATACCGCGGATGATAAGAATGAGGTTGTACTTTTTAAACTTGATAAAAGCAATTATCAGCTCATACTTGCAAAGCTTGAAGCGGAAACGGGAAAGAAATTGGAAAGGATCATAGACGATTAAAGTAAAAATAGAGTCAGAAATGCCCGGCGCCGTTAAGTTAAAAAGCTATTTGTGTTAAGTGCTTGCATTATAGCATAGCGGTTGAAGGGGTGCAATAATCAGTTTACTTTTATTTGTATCCTGGGTATTATGCTATAGTGAAAGCAATTAAATCCCTAAAGGCTTATATGAAAGAAAAGGACATTGAATCAAATTTCCCCTCAGTACCCTTTAAAGAGGCGATTGAAAATCTCAAGGCACGTACAATAATTGACCACAAAGAATATAAACTATTAAGTGATTGTAAAAAACGGAAATACTTTACCTTGGCAAAAGTACAAAGCTTTGAACTAATACAGGTTATCAAAGACAAGCTTATCAAAGGCATGCAAGAGGGACAAACATCCAAGATGTTTATAGACAATGTACATGAATTATATGACAGCTTAGAACTTACACGGCTTGATGGTGCTTACCTTGAAAACATCTACCGCACCAATACTTTCAGTGCATACATGGCTGGACGTGCACAAGAAATACAGAATCATATCGAAAGCATAAAATATTTGCGTTTTCTTTCAGCACCGACGGCTTGTGAAAAGTACTGCTTGCCATTAAATAACCATGTAGCAGCCCCCAGTGATGCATTTTGGACAGAACATTTTCCCATATTGCATTACAATTGCCGGTGTGATGTGGAAATAATACTATATGAGGAAGACCCAAATGACGAAATTAAACCATCACCTATGCAAAAGTTTCCAAAAGCAATGAAGGGCTTTGGGATTGCCCCGTGGATTGATATGCTGCATTAACAGATAGTTGCCTTTTTTTATTTCAAGACTAACATTGCCGTTTACATTGGAATGCAATTTTACGAGATATATTCTTTATATTCGGATTAAAAACTTCGTCTGGTGAGCTGGGAGGGAGTAATTTTCTTCATAGAAGCCAGGACTCTCGGCATGTTATAATCGAGGTGTTTTTAAATGTCCGGTATGATAGGCTTAATATACTTTCAATATTGAATCCCTATATCTATGCAATTTGTTGAATGCGTCTTTAAGAGATCTTGCGAAGATCCCGAACTGTTGCAATTAATAATGAAATTAAGTATAATTAAAATGCAGAATAACAATGAAAGAAATACGCTTAGAAAGTGAAAAGGGGTATGAAATCATTGCAAGGGCGGGAACGATAGTCTATACAGAGCATAAGAATGTTTACTTAGTTCCAGAAGAAAGCATACGGCTTTTGGATGCCTCCGGTATCAGTTATACAGTCATTAGAGGCACTTCTCTAGTGTGTCATTCTTTTGGAATTTCTTCGATCGATGAACTAAGACCTTTAGCTGCAACTGAATCATTTGTCAATCCTATAGACGAACCTGAGCTGCAATATCCAGACATAGATACATCTGAGCCCTCAGAAAAAAAACCCACCAGGAAAATCAGAGATCATGAGACATAAGACATGCCCAATTTGACAAGAGGATCTTATATCAGGTTTGACGTTTTAATTCCTCTTGACTTTAAGTTTAGAGGAAATACATATTCTGTTGATTTTAATTTTAACGAATATGTTCTGATAGAATGCAAAGGACATTTATTTTCTATTCAATCCTCATCTGCAAAGCAAGCGCGCGCATTACTGCTGCAGTGTGGTGAGCAATTTAATACGGCGCTTAAGCTTCCTTCTTCATCCACGCCGGATGTTTGCTTATTAAATACCACCGAGCATCTTTCAGCTCTCAATTATTCAAATAATTTATGCAAAATAAGAGATGAATTAAATACAAAGGGATTCCTAACGCTACCTATAGGAGCCATAGGGCTAATGCATGAAAATAATCATATTTTTATTGTGAATTCATATCAGCATGGCAAAGTACCTGAGGAGATAAAAAACAAGATTGCAAATGGAATAAAAGTAATAGCTATCGAAAATGATGAAAATTGCATATCTATCATACCATTATTCTATATACCTCAACCAAAAAGAGGCTTTGCTT
>MFGW01000044.1:10075-10271 GCA_001780385.1 Candidatus Fischerbacteria bacterium RBG_13_37_8
TTCGATCACTAAATTTGCCAGGAAGGAATGGATAAGAGAGGAGAATATTCAGTTGGAGCTATTCAATAGCAATGATGATTAAAAAGGCAGGCCTTAAGAAACGCAATCATATTCATTTATTAAAATCACTTGATCTATATTCTTTGCACAATGTTTTTTTAATCAAAAATATGAACAGTAAGTATTATATTTATTA
>MFGW01000044.1:10575-10724 GCA_001780385.1 Candidatus Fischerbacteria bacterium RBG_13_37_8
ATGGAATTGGATTAAATTATGATTATATTTTCACATGAGGATCAGGTAGTTTTCAATTGCATAAGGCTATGCTCATGGAATAAAAGGGCGACAATGCTGCGGGACGCTGAGCATTAATTGAATCGAGGCCATAGGAGCCCTCTTGATTG
>MFGW01000044.1:10815-11040 GCA_001780385.1 Candidatus Fischerbacteria bacterium RBG_13_37_8
TATGATTATAGCCTTCGCTTCCCTGACCTGGATTTATGCTACCAATAACATTCCTGAGCCACCAAAGGATCAGCCTCTTTCCATAAAACGCATCTTTTATAAACGCATAAAGCAGGATGACCGGTATATCCTTGAGCCAGTTCCTCCTGGAGCAACTATAAAAGTGGGCGATCAAATTGAAGTGCATCTTATTATTGCCGCACGCAGTCAATTTGAATACATTCA
>MFGW01000044.1:11093-13165 GCA_001780385.1 Candidatus Fischerbacteria bacterium RBG_13_37_8
CATTGAATAACGGAAGCGCCCTGCCCTTTTGTTTTCATCGGATGGGCAGTGGCAAGGAATATGCCGACGCATTTTCCGGATTGACAGTCGGGAAATTGCTTCAATCAAAGATATTGCACCTTATTCTTGAATTTCACAACACGCTTATGCCTCACTCTTCCGAGTTCGAGTCCTGCTCGGGGAGCCATTTGTACACCCGTCCTCTTTTGCCAGTAAATTAAACGGCATCTTGTAGACTGGCTCAAGCTTTTCACCATTCAATAAAAAGTTCGAGGCTAGCATTTTCAGCAATTTCGCCTTTTCCCCATAGTCTGCCTTAAGATATAGACTGTGCAAGCGTTTCGAGAGTTCGAAGATTCTTTTCGCGTCTTCCAGCCAGTTCTCATTATAATCATTCGCACCTTCTATTTGACTGTTGATATCAATTAGTTGATTTTGATACTCCTGCTCTTTCGATTTAAATGTCTCTTCACTTATTTCATCATCAATCCGCATTTCAAGAATGCGATCCAGTTTTGTCATTATTTTTTCCTGGTGGCCTCTCAGGGCATTTAGACGCTTTTCCCTCAGTTCAAACATATTCTTATCGCTTTCTCTTAATGCATCCATTAACCACTCTGCTATTTCTTTACTCAGAGTGATTCTTTTTACTGGCTGCCCTAATAAATCTGCAACCCTCTCTTCACGCATGTAGTTTATTCCTTGATGGCGTCCTTTGCTAAATGTACAATGATAATACTTGTACTTGCTTTTCTTCATCTCTCCTATCACTTTACAGCCACAAATACCACACCTGATAAGATCATTGAAAAAGAATGCTATGTTTTGATTATTTCTTGGACGAAAATTACCTGACAGCACTCTCTGCACTTTATCAAAAAGTTCCTTCGATATAATGGCTACATGGCTTCCCTGATATTTCCTGTCACACCACCTCAAAGCGCCATAGTAAACAGGATTTCTCAATAGGTAGTGTACGACAGCAGAACTCGCCCTTTTTCCCTTCTTGCTCCTGAACCCCTCCCGGTGGAGGAATTTAGTAACTTTTCTTAAAGAATAATCTCCAGAAGCAACAAGTGTAAATGCCTTTTGTATATAAGGTGCTATATCCTCATCTACTTCTATCATGTGTGTTACTAGATTGTTTTTATACCCAAGAGGAGCATACGATGGATACAATCCCTGTTCTGCTTTCTCAATCATTCCGGTTTTCGTTTTCCATGATATATCATTGGACATCTTTTTTGCCACAGCTACCTCTATATCAAGCACAAATTCATCATCTGACCTCGAATATTTGTCTATACATTTATTCGTGCGCGAGAAATGAACTTTTTTGTTGTGAAGCTTTATAAGCGTATAAATACGTATTTTATCCATGTCATTTCTGGTCATTCTATCTGTAACGTCAAAAATGATATGCTTAATGTTTTCATTTCTTTTCGCATAATCAACCATTTCATTGAATGCTGCCCGTTCTTTTCTCCAAGCGGATTCGGAGACTTTCCAACGCTTTACAATTTTCAAGTCATTACGAAGAGCATAGTCTTCACCAAGTTTCTCCTGGGCATCAAGCGAGTAGCCCTCTTTCTCCTGTTCCTTGCTTGAGACTCTCACATATAATAATGCTTGTTTGTTATTTTCCATATAGTTTACCTTAACCTTTTTATTATTAAATATTTTTTCGGAGTTTCAATATCTGCCGCGGTCAGATCTTCATATTTTTTCCCATCAAGCTGCATTTCAAAATTCCACAAATTAACACTTTCGGCTTTGCCTTTGCTATCGAGCATTCGCGCTAGAAGTTGAAGTCTCTTCTCCATTTCTTCAGTTCTATCTTCAAGATATTTATTTTTCTTCAGCCATTGCCATGCTGAAAATACCTCAATTAGTACTGTCTTTTTGTTGAAATCAATAGAAGGTAATCCCTTCCTGGTATAGTAATCTACAGTATTATAGGATACCTTCATCAATGTGGCATATCCCAATTTGGTAACGTAATAGCCTTCTTTAAGCTTATATGCATTATTCAGCTCGCTCTTATATCTCATATATATAGTATAGGTAATATT
>MFGW01000045.1:0-7458 GCA_001780385.1 Candidatus Fischerbacteria bacterium RBG_13_37_8
GAAAACATGACCACACTAATGCAACAACTCCTGCTGCTCCTGGAGATGCCATGCTTGTACCATCCATGGAAGTATAAGCCGTATCACTGGAATAATATGATGACCGAACATTGGAGCCAGGTGTGACGGCATTCGGTTTCATTAAATTCGTATTATCAGCCGGACCGCGACTGCTAAATCCTGACATCGCATCAGATGATGTGGTTGAGCCTATTGTATAAGTATTTTGATAAATTGCAGGCGGATCATTCACGGAACCACATGATGAACCATCATTTCCTGCCGATGCAACAAACATGATTCCTGCAGCATAATGCGCATTTACTGAATCCTGCAATGTATTCCATGAACATCCTTCCGATGTAGGGCAACCCCAGGAATTCGTAGTAAGGTCGGGGGCTTTAGTAGGATCTCCCTCGCTTGGAGTTCCTCCTACTGGATACGGTGCTAAGAAAAAGTCAAAACATTCAATATAGCTTGCTGGTGTTCCATTTCCCTGATTCATGTTACGGCATCCTATCCAACGCGCACATGGAGCAGATCCAACCTGGTTTGTCGTCGTTGAAGCACACGTCTGTCCGGAACCGGGATTAAAATCACTTCCCAGTACAGTGCCTAAAGTATGAGTTCCATGACCATAATCATCGCATGGTACCGGCGAATTCGCTCCGCATGATCCTCCACCTGAATGTATCGAATCATGCCAGTTGTAATCATGATCTGCTGTCGTTCCATCCCATCCCCGATATTGATTTCTGAGTGCATTATGTGTCCAACGATATCCTGTATCCTGCGCTCCTACTACTACTCCTTCCCCTCGATGTCCCATCGCCCATACCTGCGGCGAATGCAGTTTCGTCACATTCCACTCTATCGCTAATAATTCATCAAGAAATTCTGATGGGGTTAATAGAGCACTCTTCGGCATCGGTAATTTATTTTTTATCTCCGGATTACCATATATTCCCTCTACATCTTTACGCTGCGCGATCTGATATACTAAATCCCAGTTTCCTTTTACTAATAATGCATTGGTAGTATAAAACCAGCGATACGCTATCCCGCGATGCTTTAGCCATGCTCTTAGCTCCGCTTGACTATTGTTCGCAGTTTGTAATAATACCCGGTACACAAATTGGCCGCGACTTTCCTTATCCTTCATCTTTAATGCTAATGATAAATCCGCTTTCTCATTCATCTTCACAATAAACTCCGCCTGCCTGCCATCCCTTGTTTTTTCTATTACCCAGGGACGTATCTTATTCATTGCTGTATCGTCCGCTAGCACTGCCGGAGCAATAAAACCAACTGCTATTGCTAAAAGCAGTAATGTAACTAATAAATATAAATGTTTCATTTAGCTATCCTCCTTGTTTACGTATTTTTTCGATGCATGTATAGAAATCCCGAACGGGAATTGTCTCTTTTTTGCATAGTCAGCTACTTTTTTCCTATTACTATTGCTTTCCATTGCCTGTTTACCTTATCATGAATTACAAAATAGTGCAAGTGTTTGGTGCCTGGCACCAGATAGGAGAAATACTATGAAGGTAATTGTATTGAAAAATGCTGAAAAATATGAACCGGAAAAAAACTGGCTGCGGGCAAGTACCTGTAATGAAACGAATGTCTCGCTGGAGTATTTTGTAAAACCGGGAAGGCATGCTTCTCCGATGCATCATCATCCGGAGGAACAGGTATGTGTTGTTATTCATGGAAAGATGAAGGTAATAAATGCCGAAGGTGTGGAAGCTATTCTTGAACCGGGAGATGCTGCTTATTTTGCATCCAATGAACCGCATTTGGTTGAGAATATGCTTGATGAACCGTCAACTGGAATTGATATTTTTGTACCCGGCAGGTCTTTTGATTTCTGGCTGAAACGCAAATAGAAAATGCTTCATGCTTTTGTGAAGTCTCGTGTTTTAGTGATTTTGTGGCATTCTTATTATCCGTTACGGATTATCACGCTTTGCTGCGCAAAGCTCATAATGACAGGTGAAAACGATATGAGGCATGAAATCTTGTGGATGATGCATCACGCAATTCGATAATATAGTTGCCCGGCGTCAGCATATTCGGCGGCACCAGCAATGCCAGCGTGCTTTCTTTAATAGAAGGTACTTTTGTTTTCCAGATAACTTTTTGTGCTTCATCAAGGAACAGTACCTCGCAGGTATTATTTACCGGTGTTGTTACATTGAGAATAAGGTACACCGGTTTCCCTTTTTTCATTAAAACAACAGGCAGTTTTTGTGGTACTGCATCACGCTGGTAAATTCCTTCCGGGAATAAATCATAAAGCGGTACACCTGCAACCGGAACCTGTGACTGCATAAATTCTTTTTCCCTGTTTTGCAGATCATTCTTAAGTGCGGCAAGCTGTTGTTGTGATGTTGCCTGATTTTTTCTTAAATCTTCTAGCCGTTGATTTTGCATTGCCAGGGAAGCATCAGTCTGCCTGAGTAAAAATTGCGTATAAATAATAAAAACAATGGAAACAGTCAGCAGTAAAGTTGCTGCATAGGCAAGATAGGGAGAATTTAGAAAACGCATGATTATGTGGCGGTGTGGTTTCGTGATTTTCTCATACGTTTTCTTTTTGTATTTTTCGGGAACTTTTTTGACTGTCTCGCTCATAAAAATATCATAGCTTTTCCATAAATCAGTGCATTCTCTGCATGTTTTAAGATGCTCTATGACATGTTCACATTCCTTCTCTGTTGCCCTTCCTTTATTGAAAGCAATCAATAAATCTTCGGACAGGCAATCACCCTTCGGCAGTATACTTTCTGCCATCATGTTTTTTAATTCATGCCTTGTTAATTTCATTGCTTTGCTCCTTGTTTTGCTTTCATTTTCATGGCAATACTTCATTTGTCCGTTCGCGCAATCTCTTCATTCCTTCACGTAAATGCGTTTTAACCGTGTTGACGGAAATATTCAAAAGCTTTGCAATTTCCTTGTAGCTCAATTCATGCAGTATGTGAAAAACGGTGCATTTATTCATCATTTCCGGTAATTCTTCAAGTGCTTTCATTATTACTTTGCTTTGCTGGTTCTTGATTACCATATTTTCCTGGCCTTCATTATCTTGCGAGTATAGCTGGTTTTGCATGAGCTCGTATTCTTTTATAACTTTTTTCTCCATTTTACGACCTCGGATTTTTGAGCAGAAGAGGTTGTGCGCAATTTTAAATATCCAAAAATTCATCGGACAATCAAATCTAAATGTTTTCATATTATTAAAGACTCGCAAGAAGGTATCCTGGGTGAGTTCAAGGGAAAGCGGGACACTCGAGGTTCTTCGGTAAAAATAGGTGAAGACCCTGTCGTAATAGGCTGCATACAATTCTTCGAATTGTGTTTTTTCTTCTATCATATTAAGAATTTAGCAGTGGTATTTAATTAATACCTATCAATCTAAATGATGCCCAATAGTAAGGATGTGAATAACGTGGTTGTTTCATTATGCTCAACTGTGCATTTCTCAGAGCCTCGGCATAATCTGCATTCGCATTTGCAATGCTTTTATAAAATTCATAAACCAGCTCACTGGTTGAATAATCATCGATAGTCCACATGGTACCTATGACTCTCTGTGCTCCGGCTCGAATAAAAGCGGTTGATAGACCTATCATACCTTCTCCTGAATAAATTCTGCCGGTTGCTGAATTACAGGCCGATAAAAATACTAATTGCGATGCTATGCTAAGTTTTTCTATTTCGAAGAGCTGAAAAACGCCATCTTCATTTTTTGAACCGGGTGTCAGTATTAATCCGCTTAATCCTGGTTCGCGTACATTCACAATGCCATGCACGGCAAAATGCAGGTAAGCATATTTTTTATGCAACGCTTCTTTCAGGTCCGCTTCCGTAGCTTTTTCGCCTATCATTTGCTCAGTGGAAAAAGCAGCCATTTTGCCTATGCTTTCCACTTCTTTCCTTGAAAATTGCAAACGTCCGAGCGGCTGATTTAATTCATACGTTGACCGCACCTGCTCAAGAAATGTTCCTTCGTATGCCGGGTCAGCCACTGCCAGCAAGTTTTTTCCAACACCATCTTTTTCAGAGGAAATAGCAGTTTTTGAGCGCTGCACAAGCGCATGGTATATATAAGCAGAGGGAGCATATACTATTGCATGACGTTGCACAAGATAACCGGGAATTTCATGTGATATAGGAGGTCTTACAGTAATTGCTTCAAAAGGAATATTATTTAACATTCCATCCGGGACTATTATCAGCAACTTTGCTGCACAGGCTTTTTCAAGAACTGGTCGCATGAGTAACCTGAATAAGTCAAAAGATGCTACATGCAGTGGTCCTTTTGAAGCTCGTGAAGGGGAAGCAATCTGCATTGTCATGGCATCAATTGCCCTTTCCAGGTCTTTTATGTCTGGAATGTTTACCCACGCTACCTTGTCCTTGTTTATAATAAAACAAGATCCTTCATCCTGCATCATCTTGAATTCAAGAAGCGCTGCATGTTCCGGGATGCTCTTCTGTATGTCTGATAATGATATATTTGCGGCAAATGCATTAACTCCATTCGGCGTGCCTTCCGCTATTTCCTTGAGAAGCTGATATTCATCATATGCACGGTGAAGCTCCTCCTTCAGTCCGGCTAATTTCGATGATTCAGCCGCTGCACCGGCAATACTTCTGATCCGAGATTGCAATGTAGTTATTTTACTTATTACCTTCTTCATTTCAGGTGTATCCTCAATAGCATAAAGCTCCTTCTCTTTGAAAAGCATATCCAGCAAAGTTCTTCCTTTTGCCTTTTCCGCAACTGCAAACGCTTCTTCTAATAATGATGTTGCACTTCTGTCATCTTTTGAATCAGTCATTTGATATTTTTTCAAAAGCGCCTTCAAATAATGATCATATACATCGTTCACATTCTGGGAAAAAAGCATCCTGAATTGCGCCGTGCCTGCTTCCTGCCTGCCTTTCTCAATAAACTGCATTGCCTGCCGGTACAATGAAATTGCATCATCAATTTTGCCTGTCTTTTGAAACGAATCTGCTAGCAATAACCGTGTACGCCACTGGTAGGGAAATTGCTCTATTAAATCAGCCATATCTTTTGATTTTGTCACATATTCAATCGTCCTCTCATATTTTCCAATCCGGTAATATAACTTTGCATTTATATAATTATTGATCATCTGCGTCAGCAATGATTTCACAGGCAAATCAAGAAGCTTGTTGCATTTTTCCTCCGCAGTCCTCCAGTCTTCAATTGCTGCATAATAAGAACATTCATGACTGAGTAAAGTGGATTCTTCAAAAGTTGACGTTTTATCTCCTAATAACTCCCTCGCTTCATCTAATGCTACCTTCGATTCCTTTAGCTTGCCTGTATTTAAATAAACACTTGACATTCCTGAAAGAGTTAAATATTTCTTCTTCATTATTTCACAATATTCCATCGCATCCTGAAAATAAGGCATCGCCTTTTCATATTCCCCTAACTGCGCAATATAAGTAAAACCAATACTATTATTTATCAAGCATAGTTTCATATCAAAATTATTTTCACGCGAAATATCTAAAGCTTTTTTATATAAACCAAGCGCTTCATTTATTCTCCCATCATCAAGTACACACATTGCTGTATTCTTATACCATTCAGCAGCTTGCATTTTATCACCTGTTTCTTCCCATTTATCGGCAGCCCGCGCTGAATATTCACGTGCTACTATAATATCACCAGTATTAATGGAATGTGCGGCTACAGCAGAAAGACTATCAGCTATATTTCTATCATCATGATTCTCCTGCGCTATTTTTAATGCCGCATATGACCATACTATTGCTTGCTCATTTTCATTAAGCTGAAAATAAAAATGCCTGATCTTGTCAGCAAGCTGCCATGAATCAGCATGTTCCTTGAAAAGTTGCTCTAATTCTTTAATGCTCTCTATGTTATTCTCGTGCATCACTTTCAATAACGTCACACCAATCGCCTTTGACCATATCTTATCATCAAGCTGCGCAAAATAGGCATACCCTTCTGTAACTTTTTCTGCCTTTAAGTATGCATAAGCTATGTAATAGGGAATGTTAAGATATTTACGGTCAAGCTCATACGCTTTCTTCAGCACTCGAATAGCTTCATCATAGTTCTTTTCAGTAACATAATATTTCCCAAGCGCATAATAGGGTAATGCATTATTTACATCCCGCTGCGCTAATGCGAAAAGATACCCTTCAATATCAATTTTGGCTTTTCCGAAACAATTGTAAAGTATCTCATAATAATCCGCATTAGAGCTATTTTCACTAATAATATCCTGTGCAGTTTCCACCGCCTTATCACATTCATTCCCGTATGATTGCGCCAGTGCCTGGTTATACAAAACCTGCACATTTTCACCAGCACTAAATAAAATAGCCTGCGGTATGACTGTAAATAAAATCGTTAATAGCACATGCTGTAATTTCATGATCACTCCATTGCTCCCTATTATAGCACTCCAGGCAACGTAAGGAAAGATAGGGACTAGGGACTAGGGACTAGGGAATAGGGACTAGGGACTAGGGACTAGGGAATAGGGACTAACGAAGCCACCACCAACTTTAAACTTTGAACATGTTCTCAGGGGAAGTGTTTCAGATGATTTCTGTGAAAGGTCCATTCAGGAGTATGGAGCTGCTCACCAAAATCAATATCATACCAGGGATTAAGTACTGAATTATTTGGATTTTTCAGAATATGAATATCCTGTGCGGGCATGTAGCTTTGTGCAAGAAGGAAGATTTTTTTGCTCGTGTTTTTATGTTGTGCCATATCTATGACAATAACAGCATGTCCCGGAAAACCTCCCTGGATAAATACATCACCTATTTTCATATCATGACAATTGCTTACCGGTATTAGTTCCTTGCCCAGGGAATAGCTCCCCGCATAGATAAAGAGATTTGTCAGGTATTTCCTAAAATTGCCATATGAAACATCATGTTGTTGTGATTTCACCCATGTCACTTTATTTCCTTTAATGACAGGTCTGATTCCTTCACGCCATTTGGAATAATAGGACGTATCTCCGCTGGTAAAATTAAAATGAATATCGTCATACTTTTGTTGAGAGTAAAGGTATTCTGCACGCAAACGCATAACAGCATCTGCACATTGTTGCAGGTTCGTAGTACCCACATCAATATTAATAACAGCAAAATGTGCTTCCTGATTGTATTTCTTATTACCGTTGTAAAGATAAACCGGGGGATTATTTTCTTTTAGAGGGAGGTTACGCAGCCATTCTGCAAAGGTACTGGCTGAGACTGCAACTCTTTCATAACCCTCAGGCACTTCAATACGTTTTGCAGCAGATTCTGCCGGTTCGTAATTCTGCAGCCACGAATAAACGTTTTCCTGTGCCCTGATACATAGTGCTGAAAGCAAAGTAATCGATAAAATTACCATGAAATTACGTAATGAATAATACA
>MFGW01000045.1:7469-8827 GCA_001780385.1 Candidatus Fischerbacteria bacterium RBG_13_37_8
TGTTCTGCTTTGTAGGTGCAAACCCGCGTGTCTGCCCTGTTATGGCAATCCTTAACTCCTTGTCATTATGAGTCCCGCATCAGCGGGACGTAATAATCATTAACGGACTATAAGAAGCATATCCTCCTACATTAATATTGTAAATAGTAGCATTTTTGGGTTTTCATTGCAAAATTCTGATGCGCTCTCATCATATAAAATTTGAAAGTATGCTTTATTCATTACCAGAAGAATGCTTCTTATAGTCTCTATTCCGAACAAGTCGGAACCAAAAAATAATAAACCACGAAGAGCACGAAGAAGAAATGCCAAAAATATTTGAAAATTTCAAATATTTTTGGCTCTTCTTTTTTTCATCGCGTCCTTCGCGTCCTTCGCGGTTATTTTTTTTCTTGCCAATAATGCAAGAATTTCCCGACGAAGCGCCTATTCCCCAGTCCCTTATTGGTTTGACAAACAGTACGGTATGAGATATACTATCACCATGAAACTGAAAATACTCGGGATTGGCTTCACCATCACGCTCATTCTCTTATTTTCGCTCTCCATTAATTTATGCCATAAGCATAATTCCGCTGAATCAACTCATGACTGTCAAGTATGCCACTTCTCCTCAAATACTATATCTCATCTTCCCGATACTTCCACAATTACCTTCAAGATTAATACTTCATTCACTTTATTGCTTGCCCTTGAAGAGAATCCCTGTATTAACTTCCTGCCTTCACTTTCTTTCGCACGAGATCCTCCCTCCTGCTAAAAAAATTCTCATCTCTTCATAGTATGATAGCTTTCACAAGGAGGATTTCTTATGCAAAAATATCTTTTATTTATTTTGCTTATTTTATTATTGGCACCTTTAATCAATGCTGAAACAGGCAGCAGTTACCCCTTTCTGCAAAATGTTTTTAATCCTGAAATGTCACTCATTATAGATACTTCCTTTGCAAACAGCAACATCAAAGATAATGACCGGTTACATTTTGAAATACCTGGTTTTATCGATCATCTTCATGCCGAAGGGAAAACAAAAGGCTTCAATTTCAATTACCTCGAACTTTCATTTTTTGCACCCGTTGATCCTTACTTCGAACTTTTTGCCGTCATCGCTTACGAACATGATGAACTGGAAATCGAAGAAGCATACGTCAATACGCTTGGTCTACCTCATGGATTCAACATACGTCTCGGTAAATTTCTCAGCGCTTTCGGTCGCCTTAATGAACAACATAAACATTACTGGGATTTCTATGATTCACCCCTGGTCTATGAATCAATACTTGGCTCACACGGCGTTGGTAGCATCGGTGCAAGAATTTTCTGGACAGCTCCAACCAATTTCTACCTCACGCTCGGAA
>MFGW01000045.1:8833-8975 GCA_001780385.1 Candidatus Fischerbacteria bacterium RBG_13_37_8
TACTCCAGGGCAGCTTCGACCATAATCCTACATTCAGCAATGATGGCTTCACCTTCGGAGGCACTATTAACATTGAACCGGCAGCTAAACCTTCCCTCTACACAGCCTTCGTAAAAAGCTCGGTTGATTTCGGCAATAACGT
>MFGW01000045.1:8988-16949 GCA_001780385.1 Candidatus Fischerbacteria bacterium RBG_13_37_8
AGTTCATTGCTTTGCGGCGCTACACGAATCAATCATGAATCAGGCGAAGATGAGGAAATCCATATACCACATGCACTCTCTGCCGATGGAACAACAGTTGTTGGCCTGGAATTCACTTACAAACGTCTCATCAATTCATACCGGAGCATCGCGTTCCAAACTGAATTTCTGACAAAAAATCTCGAAGGTACCTTCTACAAAATAGTCGAACTCACTCATGTTGAAACATTACCCGTGAGTAAAGCTAATGCCGGTCTGTATGCACAAATGGTCTGGCGCTTCGATAAATACGGACGCTGGAGAACAGGATTCCGTTATGACTTACTGTTCAAAAATGAAACCAAATTTGATGAAATCAATGCTGAATTACCCGATAATCTGTGGCGCTGCTCTGCTATGCTGGAATTTAATCCAACCGAATTCTCACGCTTGCGGCTTCAGTATAACTACGACCGTTCTAAATGCTTCGAGGCTGAACATATAAAAAATCATGAATTCCTGCTCGAACTTAATTTCTCCATCGGCGCACACGGCGCCCATAAATTTTAACCAAAGATATAGCCTTGACAAAGGCCGCCAGGGATTGCCACGCACACCTTCGGTGTGCTCGCAAATGGCAATGCAGGGCGAACACAAGGTTCGCCCTTACTGTCCCCTGCCCACTGGCCACTGCTCACTTATGTAAAGGAGTTTACCATGAAAACATTATGTTTTTTGATAATACTGGCGCTGGTTGCATTGAATATATTCGCCGGCGACACACTTAGCATCGTCGTTACCTATCCCTACATTGAATCTATCGCGAAAGAAATCGGCAAAGAAAAAGTCGACGTATTCTGCCTGTCCAGAGGAAATGAAGACCCGCATTTTGTAGTACCTCGTCCCTCCTTCATTGGAAGATTGCGAAAAGCTGACATTTTTATCATCAATGGCGCATCACTGGAAATCGGCTTCGTGCCGCCTTTACTGCGCCAGGCTAACAATAGAAAAGTGAATCCCGGAAATCCAGGATTTCTCGACCTCTCTCAATTCGTCTCCATTATCAATAAACCTGAAAAAGTCAGCCGGGCTGAAGGTGATATTCATCCGGAAGGAAATCCTCATTTCCTCCTCGATTATTATAATATAGAACCAATTGCTGCCGCTATCCACGATATAATGATTAAAAATAAACCAGAACAAAAAGAATACTTCAACCAGAATTACAACCAATTCATTGCGCAATTGCATGAAAAAATTAAAGATTGGGATTCAAAAATCACCGTCCTTTCTAATATAAAAATAATCCAGTACCACCGCCTCTTCGATTATTTCTTCAAAAGGGCACAAATTACCATTTTTGCTGAAATTGAACCTAAACCGGGTATTCCTCCCACAGCCCGTCATAGTGAAGAAATTGTTACCTCAGCAAAAAATGATTCCGTCCACTCAGTTGTTATTGATGTCTACCACGATAAACGTGCGGCTGAAGAAATCGCTAAACGTATCAACACAAAATTTCTGATCCTCCCTCACGATGTACGAGCTCAAGATGATAGTAAAGATATCTTCACGCTGTTTGATACTATTATCAGGAGGCTTTCCAATGATTGATATACTTCTCAGCGCTTTCCTGCTTTCCCTGGTCTTGCTCGGTATTCATTCCTATTACGGCTTGCATATTATCCGAAGGGGCATTATCTTCACTGACCTGGCAATCGGACAAATGGCAGCTTTCGGCGCTGCCGTCTCTATCTTCTTCTTCCACGCACACTACCTGTACATTATCTCACTGATCTTCGCCCTGATTGGCGCATCTCTTATCGCTATTACTGCGAAAAAAAATATCAGCCATGAAGCATTCATCGGTCTCGTCTACGCTCTCGGTATCAGCGCCGCCGTCATACTCCTCTCCAAATCACCTCGCGGTACGGAAGATTTTCAGAAATTATTGGCATCCGACATCCTCTTCGTCTCCTACCACGAAGTAATAAAAACTGCTATCCTGTACACCATCATCGGCCTGTTCCTATTCTTTATCGTAGACAAAACCAAAGGCGTGCTCCATGAATTCCTCTTCTTCCTTACCTTCGCTATCACCGTTACCTCTTCAGTAAACCTCACCGGTGTCCTCGTCGTATTCTCAATACTCGTCGCTCCTGCTTATATTATCTCATTCTTCCGCAAAAGCTTCTGCCAAAAATTAATCGGCGCCTGGATCATCGGCACCATTATCAATTCAATTGCAATCGTCATCTCCTATTATATGGACTTCCCCACCGGCTACACTATCATCGCCCTGTATTCACTTCTGGGAATAATAATCGCTACTATTAAAAAACAGATGCTCCTCTCCAATGATACTCTTACAGAATGTATGCAAAATAATAATAAGAAATAGATTGTTCTACAAGGGCGAACACAAGGGTCGCCCTTGCAATATATTTCAAGTGTTAACTGACCACTGATCACTGGCCACTGATCACTGTTTTCAAAGGAGTAACTTAGCGACTCCCTCACCTAAAGTTTTATCTGCTTTGCTGAAATGCGCTACCATCTTATCCTGTATAGCTTTCGGTACCTTCTTGAGACTGGATGCAAAATTATTTATGAGCAACTTCTGCTGCTCAGGTGTCATTAACCGGTAAAGATTACCCGGTTGTATATAATCATCATCTACTCCACGCTTCTGCTCATAACGATCCGCATCACCGGATATCTTCAGCGGCGGTTCATTAAATGCAGGATCTTCCACCGGTCCATCAAAACTGTTCGGCTCATAATTCACATCAGCTCCGCTGTTGCCATCAAATCTCATATAACCATCCCGCTGATAATTGCTCACCTCTGCAACGCGTGGACGATTGATCGGCAGTTTTTCATAATTAACACCAAGCCGGTATCGATGTGCATCCGCATACGCAAAAATACGTGCCTGCAACATCTTGCATGGTGAAAAAGATATCCCGCGTACTACGTTGGCTGGCGAAAAAGCTGCCTGCTCTACCTCGGCAAAATAATTCTCCGGATTGCGATTCAATTCCATTACTCCTACTTCAATCAAAGGATAATCACTATGCGGCCATACCTTGGTTAAATCAAATGGATTCCATCGGTACTTCGGCGCTTCTTCTTCCGGCATCACCTGCACAGAAAATTTCCACTTGGGATATTCCCCGCGCTCGATCATTTCAAATAATTGGCGTGTATGATAATCCGCATCCTTGCCTACCATGCTGTCCGCTTCTTCCTGACTCATAGTCTTTATCCCCTGCAGTGTCTTAAAATGAAATTTCACCCAAAATCGTTCATTCTTCGCATTGATAAAACTATACGCATGACTCCCATATCCATTCATGAAAGGAATCCCCGCTGGAATACCACGATCTGAAAATAATATCATTACCTGGTGCAATGATTCCGGTACCTGTGACCAAAAATCCCACCACATCACCTCGGAACGTAAATTGGTCTGCGGTACTCGTTTCTGAGTGTGAATGAAATCTGGAAATTTGATCGCATCACGCACAAAAAATACAGGCGTATTATTTCCTACCATGTCCCAGTTGCCTTCTTCCGTGTAAAATTTTAACGCAAATCCTCTTACATCACGCACCGTATCAGCAGAACCTTTTTCACCTGCCACGGTAGAAAATCGACCGAACATCTCAGTCTTTTTTCCTACCTCGGAAAATATGCGCGCTTTCGTGTATTTTGTGATGTCACCAGTAATGGTTAAAATTCCGTGAGCACCTGCTGCCTTCGCATGTACAACACGCTCAGGTATGCGTTCACGATTAAAATGAGCCAGCTTCTCCAGCAGGTAATGATCCTGTAACAAGGTTGGACCTCGCTCCCCCGCCGTAAGTGAAGTCTGATTATCACCGACTGGTATTCCAGCAGCTGTCGTTATTGTCTTTTTCTTTTTCATTGTTCTCCTCCCGGTTTTTATTTTATGGTAATTATGTTTTCTTGATATTCCTTTGACAATCCTTGCATATACCGCAGATAATAACACGCTTTTTTGTTACTTTGAAATTGCATGTCAATCCGACAGGCGCATGCAACCTGTCATATGCTTCATGAGTGAAATCAATTATCTTTCCGCATTTCTCACAATGAAGATGATGATGATTATTCATGTTTGGATCAAATCGTTTTGTGTTTCCAAATCCTTCCACCGTATTTATCAAATTACAATCAGAGAAGGTCAGCAGAGTACGATGAACAGTATCAAATGAAATATTAGGAAATTCTTTTCTAACCGTTTCATATACTTCAGTAGTATCAGGATGTTGTCGTGATTGAGCAACTATTTTATAGATGAATATCCGTTGTGGTGTAATTTTCAGGTGAGCTTTTTTGCATTTATCAAGGAATGTTTCTAATTTGAGAGCGTCATTTATTTTCATATTGCTATTATATAGTATTTATTCTTATTTGTCAAATCACCACATATGTTCAAGGTTCGAGGTGGCTTCGCATCTTTAATTCTATTCCCCATTCCCTAGTCCCTAATTCGGCCTGTGAAGCCACTATTGCAACTCACATGCTCAGGTCAAATGCATTTACCAGGAATTTTGCCATCTGATCCCTGCTGACAATCTCATTGGGGCAAAATAAAGAAGCTCCGCATCCTGATATTACTCCCGCATTATAAAGCGCTTCAATATAACCACAAAAAGGATTGTCCGTTGGCACATCAGTAAAAATTCCTGTGCATGGTGAACTCGGGCATGATCCTGGATTCGCTATTTCCATTGCTAAACAAACCATTTTAGCCATAGCTTGTCTCTGCGTACTGTACAATGGACAAAATAATAATGGATTAGCCTGACACCCTGAAACCACTTGAAGCTGATACAATGCTTCAATAAAGGGACAGAATACATTAGCGGTTAGCACATCAGAAAAAACTTCCTGGCAACCTGCTGTAACGCAAGAACCTGGAGTAAACACATTCATAGACTTGCATATAAATATCGCTGCCTGCCATTATAGTTCCATAAGTGGCTGTATTCTGAATAATGACAACAGGATCACTCGTAGATAATATTCCAACAGTATTAACAGAATCTGCCGTCCCTGAATTCTGCAAATGACCGATCAATAATACAGGCTCATCAGTTTCTATGATGCCATTTTCAGTATTGCTTCCAGAATCATCTATTTCAGGTTTTATTAATAAATATTGCTGTAATAAAATGTACGTTACTATTATTTTCATTTTCACTTTTCGTATTAGAGTTCCATCTGTAGCATTAACATAAAACATATATTCGCCTGGTTGTACTGCTGAAGCAACGGTTACCGTTAACGTACTGCTTATTGAGTCATTTGGTGGGGGAGTTACCGGATTGGGTGTAAAATCACAGCTAATTCCGGTTGGCAATCCCTCGCATGATAACGTTACCGGACTGCTAAAATTATTAATTGAAGTTATGGTGCTGGAGGTTGCCTCGCTTGTTCCTCGCAAAATATTAAGAACTGAAGGATCACATTCTAATAAATAATACGGCTCTACAAGGCAATATCTTCCGCCAGTATCAGAAGAGAAAAATGGCTCTGTAATACCTGCCCATATAATCATTTCAGAATTTGTCCAAACAGCAGAATAACGACCCCTTGCTATCGCCGCATTGTCAAGTGAAGTCGGAACCCACGTATCAGTTACAGGATTATATCTGCCTCCAGTATCTACATGAACTGCACCACTCTCGCCCCCCCAGACAATCATTTCCGTCCCGGTCCATACTGCTTTATGATTGTATCTTCCATCTACGCCCATTATCTGCCATTCATTTTATCCGTAAGTACAGGACGTGCTATGCATTCAGCAATCAGCCTTGGATCATTCTGTAAAGCATTCCAGACTTCCTTAAGTAGCTTCGGATTCTTAGAATTTCTCGCCATTCTGTTCATCTCAAGTTGAAGTTGATCAGGTGTAATTTCTTTTCCCCAATAGTATGCAAGTGCATTCGTTTTCCTCAACTCATCCTCAACCTTCATTTTGATTAATTCTTTAGAGTACAATTGCTCAAAAGCAGGTTTTGGTCCTTTATTTTCAACAGGCCAGATTGTATGCTGCCAGTATATTTTTTTATTATTTCCTTACAAGCAATTCTCTGTTCTAAAGAAAGAAAGTCACCTTTTCCATAAGTATCATTTCTTTCATTTGCTACAGTTGCACCACAGAAAGCAATAGTAACCATAATTATAGCCAAAATCACATAAAATATTTTATAACTTTTATACATATCTAACTCCCTTATCCTTTGCGAGTTCTGCGTTGTAGGGGCAGACCAATGTGTCTGCCCTATGCAAAGCAATCCCGCACATAATTACCTTCATTATCTTACCTTATAATAATAGGATTCTTCATCATTCAGTGAATTTTCGTATTTATGCGTGAATGGTGTATATACGCGAAGCTCCGGCGGATTCGAGTCGAAATCAGGACTGGTGTTGCGGTACACAAAATATTTCGGCAAACCGCCAGTCCAGTTTAAATGCACCTCTCCAGAAAATTCTGCCCACGGCAACCAATGAGCGCCTATTATCTCTACATTATCCACGGCTATTCCGGTCGCAATATTCCAGATTCCATCGTCGGAATCGAACCAGAAACTTACCCATGCTTCTTCTCCGACCAGTTGACCAATATCAAGTTCCGGTGATTGTACCCATTGCTTCTCCGACACGGTTCGTCCATCAGTGTGATACAACAGCACATCCTGATCTCGCGTGTGCGCCCATACCTCAAATATGTCCGCATTCCGCTGCGGATCCGGAATGTATTCCACATCTCGGTAATACATGAATCGCAGCTTCGCATTGGCGCTGTCCACTTTGATAAACGGCATCTCCAACACACCAGATGTGCGCTTCCCTATGTCATAATTGCACTGATCCTTCTTCCCAAAATACATAACCTTGCTGCCAGACGGGTACGGCTTCGGCAGGCAATTCGAACTGTCATCAAGCACTCCCCATAACCCATCAGGCCACATCCATTCCCAGTTCGCAGCGCCATTCTCGAATGTCCCCATCGGCGAATACTTGCTCACCAGCAGCAGCACCTCATCTTTCGGCGCCTCCCAACCAGTATACGTGAATCCTGCTCGCAACACGCCTTCGCGTTGATCCGGTGTCGGATGTACTACCACAATATTCACTAAGCAACCGGAATAATTCGACACCTCTGTGTATTGATACGCAGAACTCCGTTCATAATCAATTATTCCATTCCCGAGCTCCAGCTCACCAGCTCGCACCGGCTCATTCACCAATTTGTACGACAACTCATACGGCGATTTGTTGATATCATCAACGTACATATAGCAAGGTTTATGTGCCGGTGTTTTCACTCGTATTGTCGTTGAATCCACTACCACAACTTGCTCTGCCGGCACTCCGCCGAAGAATACCTTCGCACCGCTCATGAAATTCTTGCCTTTTATTACTACGCGTGTCCCGCCTCTGAATGTTCCGGAGTTAGGCGCTACACTGCTCACTAACGGCGCTTTTATTTCAGGATTTACATACCGCCCGGTATGCGCCATATCATGAGCATACCCATTCCAGGCTATCTTCGTCTCATCATATGCATACGGTAAATCCCAACAAAATACATACGCTGGAACTTCACTGTGATCGCAAAATTCACTGCCTACACATATCTCAATATCACCGTCATTGTCCAAATCTGCTAAGGGACCAACTCCACCATAAAAATTATAATATTCAACAACAATTGGAAAACCATCAACAAGTGTCCCATCAAAATTATACGCAACCAATATTCCAGACCCGCACCAACCGCAGGTTGATCCGGCTGCTACTACCTCCATTTGTCCATCTCCATCTATGTCACCTATTGTTGGTGTATTACCGAAGAATGCACATCCTACGTCATTATTCACATCCACGGGCCATCCGGGAAGACTTGTGCCATCATTCCGGAATCCAAATAAACGCCCGGA
>MFGW01000046.1:0-2001 GCA_001780385.1 Candidatus Fischerbacteria bacterium RBG_13_37_8
GAAAGGATCTAATGGAACACGCCAGAAAAAGACGTTTACAAATTGAACTAATATAGGGTTATCTTATTTGAGCGCTTATGCCCTATTCCCCAGTCCCCAGTCCCTATTCCCCAGTCCCTATTCCCTATTCCCCAGTCCCTATTCCCCAGTCCCTATTCCCTATTCCCCAGTCCCTATTCCCCAAGGCATTTTACTATTATCTTAATTTGGTATACAATGATACACTGAATATTCGCTTTGGAAAAAGGCTCATCGCCAGTTGCCGGATATTCTAATTTATGTAATAATGCAGAGGATAAAATACATATGAAAACTGAAGCCAAAAAAACACCATTATATGATGAACATGTAAAATGCAACGCTAAAATTGTTGAATTTGCAGGATTCATGATGCCGTTGGAATACGAAGGTGTAATTGCAGAACATATTGCAGTTCGTGAAAAAGTCGGTATGTTTGATGTCAGTCACATGGGTGAACTATGGGTAACGGGTAATAATGCAGGTGCATGGCTTCAAACCATGGTAACAAATAATGTACTTACCATGCAGCCATTGCAGGCACAATACAATGCATTGCTTTATCCCGAGGGAACGGTAGTGGATGATTTGCTGGTATATAAATTCAATGATAATGAATACATGTTATGCGTGAATGCTGCCAATGTCGACAAAGATTTTAAATGGCTTACTCATCATGATGAAGACGTTGAAGGAGTAAATATTGAGAATAAAAGTGATGAGATTGCACAGATAGCAGTACAAGGACCTTCGGCACTTGATACGCTGCAACCCCTTACTGCAGTTCAACTTGATACGATCCACTATTATCGCTTCATAAAAGGAGAAGTCCTGGGAAAAGAAGCAATTATTTCAAGGACCGGGTACACCGGCGAAGATGGTTTTGAACTCTACCTGAAAAACGAATATGCGCCTGCTATCTGGCAAAAACTTCTCGAAACAGGAAAACCATACGGAATTAAGCCTGCCGGTTTAGCGGCGCGTGATACATTAAGATTAGAAGCCGGAATGCTTCTGTATGGAAATGATATGGACCAATGCACAACAGCACTTGAAGCCGGACTGGACTGGATTATTAAATTTGAAAAAGATGAATTTATGGGCAAGGAATCTCTCCTTGATCAAAAAACAAGAGGCCTGGTTCGTAAACTCATCGGTTTTGAGATGAAAGAACCAGGAATTGCACGGCATGGACATACTGTCGTTGATGAGGAAGGAAATGATATAGGGTATGTCTGCAGTGGCACTTTTTCTCCCTATCTAAAGAAAAGTATCGGACTTGCATATGTCCCTATTCAACTCAGTACCGTCGATTCAGAAATACTTATTAATATCAGGGATAAAATAAAAAAAGCATCAGTTATTCAATTTCCATTCTATTCTAGAAAACGAAAAACTCAAACAAAATAATGTAAGAATTCTCCAAAAGAGAAAAAAATTAAAATGTTAAGGTTAAGACATACTTTACTGCTATTTTTTCCTCAACCTTAACCTTAACCTTAACCTTTATCATCTTGACATCTACGAAAAATAAAGGTAAATAATATAATTACAATAAAATTGAGAGGTGCAAAATGGAATATCCTGATGATTTCTACTATACAAAAGATCATGAATGGATCAAAACCCAGGCAAATATAGGTACCGTTGGAATTACGGAATATGCTCAAAAACAGCTTGGTGATATTGTTTATATTGAATTACCGGAACCAGGAGAAACATTTGAAGCTGGTGACCCAATAGGTTCAATTGAATCAGTGAAAGCAGTATCTGAAGTATTCTGTCCTGTAAGTGGTGAAATTACTGAAGTAAATGAAAAAGTAGCTGCTGAACCAGAAATTGTAAATGCAGATGCTCATGGAGCAGGCTGGTTGATCAAAATAAAAATTAAGGAAAAAAGTGAACTTGATGAACTCATGGACTCCGACGAATACATGGAATTAATTGAGGAAACAGAATGAGTTACATATCCAATACGGAAAA
>MFGW01000046.1:2013-2871 GCA_001780385.1 Candidatus Fischerbacteria bacterium RBG_13_37_8
AATGTGCAAGGAAATTGGCATTTCGAGCATTGAGGAACTTTTTTCCATTATTCCGGAAGATATACGCATTCGCACGGAATTGAATATTCCTCCAGCAATGCCGGAAGATAAATTAATGCAGTTCTTCCGGGAAATCACCAGCAAAAATATTTCTATTCATGAAATGCCAAATTTTATTGGAGCTGGCTGCTATTGTCATTATGTGCCATCCGTGATAGGTTCTGTTCTTTCCCGCGCAGAATTTTTTACCGCATATACTCCCTATCAACCTGAAGTCTCTCAAGGTACTCTGCAAGCTATTTTTGAATTTCAAACCTATATCTGTCAACTTACCGGTATGGAAGTTGCCAATGCTTCAATGTATGACGGAGCATCTGCACTTGCTGAAGCTGCACTGATGGCGCAACGTATCAATAATCGAACAGAAATACTCCTCGCTCAATCAATTCACCCTGAATACCGCCAGGTAGTTAATACCTACTTGAAAAACATGGGTATGTCTATTAAAGAAATTTCTTTTACCCCTGATGGACAACTTAATCTTGAAGAACTTGCCGCTCATATTTCCAATAATACATGCGCAATAGCAATACAAAATCCAAATTTTTTTGGTGTTATCGAAGATTATGAAAAAATCAGCAGTGCAATCAAAGACAGCAAAATCATGAAAATCGGTGTGATAAATGAAGCGCTTTCATTAGCACTCATCAATCCGCCGGGCAATTACGGTTTTGATATTGTAGCGGGTGAAGGACAATCATTTGGTCTGCATCCTTGCTTCGGGGGTCCTGCACTTGGTTTCATGGCTACAACAAACGAACATGTGCGAAAAATGCCGGGTCGCCTCGCAGGAATAGC
>MFGW01000046.1:2896-3221 GCA_001780385.1 Candidatus Fischerbacteria bacterium RBG_13_37_8
TTCGTCCTGACTCTCTCAACCAGGGAACAACATATCCGAAGAGAAAAAGCTACTTCTAATATCTGCACCAATCAAGCTCTGTGTGCTTTGGCTGCTGCCGTTTACCTGGCACTTCTCGGTCCTAATGGCCTTAAAAAATCAGCTCATGTAAACCTGCAACACGCTCATTACCTGCAAGAATTACTCTGTAACCACCGCCAATGCTCATTAAAATTTAAAGCACCCTTCTTCAACGAATTTGTCATCCAGATAAACAGCCCAGTCGATAAACTTATCCATCAACTCTTCGAACAGAAATTCATCGCCGGTCTGCCTTTGAAAAAAT
>MFGW01000046.1:3227-3898 GCA_001780385.1 Candidatus Fischerbacteria bacterium RBG_13_37_8
CGGAACTTCATGATTGCCTCCTTATTAACGTCACCGAAATGTATAACAAAAATATCCTGGACACTTTTTATACGAAATTTGTGAATGCACTATGAATAATAAATTATGCTATATAAAAGAACCTCTGCTATTTGAAAAACATAAAGAAGGCAGGGAAGGATTTGCTGTCAGTAAATGCGAAGTGCCTGAAAAACCTGCTTCCTCTTTCATTGATCAGCGCATGCTGCGGGATTCAATAGAAGGAATGCCAGAATTAAGTGAAGTGGATGTCGTACGTCATTTTCACAGATTATCAAACTTGAATTACTGTATTGATAAAGGCATGTATCCGCTCGGTTCATGCACAATGAAATATAATCCAAAAATTAATGAAGTAATAGCAGCATTGCCGGGCTTTAATTGTACACATCCCTATCAACCTGAAGGAACTATCCAGGGAAATTTGCATGTCCTTCATCTCATGCAGCAAGTACTCTGTTCTATTTTTAATATGGATCATTTTTCACTTCAGCCTGCTGCCGGTGCTCATGGGGAACTTACCGGCATGATGCTTATCAGGGCATACCTGGAAAACCAGGGAAATCCTCGTAAAATAATTCTTATCCCGGATTCAGCTCATGGAACTAATCCCGCCAGCGCTGCATTATGCGGTTACAAAGTTAAAGAAATAA
>MFGW01000046.1:3929-5794 GCA_001780385.1 Candidatus Fischerbacteria bacterium RBG_13_37_8
AAACCTCGAAGCAACTATGAATGAAGATATCGCTGCATTAATGCTCACTAATCCGAACACGCTCGGTTTGTTTGAAAAAAATATCGTTCGTGTCTCTGAAATTGTTCATTCAAAAGGTGGACAGATATATTGCGACGGCGCTAATATGAATGCGCTGGTTGGCATAGCAAATATCGGCGCCATGGGTATTGATGTACTCCATTTAAACCTGCATAAAACTTTCTCCACACCTCATGGTGGCGGCGGTCCGGGAAGCGGTCCCGTCGGTATTAAAAAACATCTTGCTCCTTTCCTCCCCGTTCCTACTATCGAAGAAAATAATGGTGTCTTCTACTTCGATTATAATAGAGAAAAAAGTATCGGAAAAATTAAAGCATTCTACGGTAATTTCGGAATAATTATAAGAGCACTCACTTATATCCTCACCATGGGTCCCCAAGGATTAAAAAATATTGCATTGAATGCCGTCGCTAACGCTAATTACCTGAAAGCAAAATTACGAAAATACTATCACCTTCCATACGACTTGCCCGTTATGCATGAAGTTATTTTTTCTGATAAATCACAACATAAAAATAATATAACAACACTCGATATTGCTAAAAGACTTATCGATTATGGCTTGCATCCTTCTACCGTATATTTCCCGCTTATCGTTCCGGGCGCAATGATGATAGAACCTACCGAAACAGAAAGCATCGAAGAATTGAATCGCTTTGTCGATGCTATGGCATCAATAGCAGAAGAAATAACACAGAATCCTGAAATACTAAAAACAGCTCCACATTCTGCTCCCGTTACGAGATTAAATGAAGTTGAAGCAGCCCGTAAACCAATCCTGAGATGGTCTCCTGAATAATATCATTCACCTTCATGCGACTCTTTTTCTTTCTCGCGAATCACTATATCCTTAATATTTTCAATTTGTTTCTTTGCAATTTCTGCCCATATACTTTCTTCATCAAGAGTTAAATAAAATTGAAAATGATATATTGATTTCCCCCATTCCTTAATTCTCATGTATAGTAATGCAAGATTATAATGTGCATCAGGATAATCTTCTTTCGCATGAATAGCTTTTTCATATGATGAAGCAGCTTTCTTGTAATCCTTCTTTTCGTCATAGAGATTGCCAAGATTGTACAGCAAAAGATAATTCGCAGGTTCTAATTTCAATGCTTTCAAATAATATGTTTCGGCTGCCTTCATTTTGCCGTTTTTATAATACAGCGTGCCAAGATTCATTAATGCTTCAAACATTTCAGGTTGATATTGCAATGCTTGTTTATAATAAAATTCAGCTTTACTGTATGTTTCAGGTTCCTGATCATATTTATTAGCCATTTCGAACCAGTACCAGGCAGTCTGTGATAAGGAATATACATCAGCCTTGCCTTCCTCAAATAACTGCGGAAGTATATATTGACCATCAGAATCAATAACATTTCCACCGTACTTCATGACTACCTCTTTCCCTACTGATATAAACTTGACTTCTGTCAACGGCGATTTGAGTTTCTGAAAACTTTTTTGCACAGATTTAAGACTCGCTACCATTTTCTTGGGTGAAATACCGTTCTCCCTTAATTTCTGAATTATTCTTAATCCTAAATATTCATTAAAACCATAATATTTCCGGTTGCGAACCTTTTTCTTTGGTTGAAGTATTCCCTCTTTCTCCAATTTTCGCATAAGATGTGGAGATATATTCAATAATCTTGTTAAACGCGTTTTTGAATAAAGCATGCTTCCTGCTTACATATAGTTTCAGAATCCCTATTCTATCACAAGAAAAGGGAATAGGGAATAGGGACTGGGGACTGGGGACTGGGGACTGGGGACTGGGGACTGGGGACTGGGGACTG
>MFGW01000047.1:0-10796 GCA_001780385.1 Candidatus Fischerbacteria bacterium RBG_13_37_8
CGTTGATTTTATAGTATGTAATATGCATAAGTATATTTCAGATTTCTATTGTAAGTGCATTCTCTCTTTAAATCAACTATCTTCCCAGCCCTCATTCCCTAATCCCCAGTCCCTAGTCCCCAGTCCCCATTCCCCAGCCCTCATTCCCTAATCCCCAGTCCCTAGTCCCCATTCCCCATTCCCCAGTCCCCAGTCCCCATTCCCCAATCCCTATTCCCCAGTCCCCAGTCCCTATTCCCTATTCCCCAGTCCCTAATTTATTTGGAGTAACGAGCTTATGAAAGTAATACTGGCAGGTTTTAATGTTGACACCGATATTTTGCATAAATTAAATACCTCCGGTGATGCTCTCCTTACCCCGGAAACATTCAGTGCTGCTTATGCACGCATAAGTCGAAGTGCTCAAAGCGTCACTGAATTACGAAGAGATGCATGCAAGGATGTAGAACGTGCACGCCAATCTAATAAAACCATTATTTTTGAAATGGGACATCATTCCGTCGCAGAACATGCTGTGTTTAATTTTGATATTATGGGTATTTCACGCCTTGCCTTCGAAGAATTAGAAAAATTCAGGCTGGCATCCTATACAGAAAAATCACAACGCTATGTTACTCTTGAAGGTGATTATGTCCTGCCTGAAGAAATAAAGGAAAAAACTCTCCAGAAGCGTTTCAATGAAATGGTTTCAATCCAGAATGCTTTTTATCAACACGCCTATGAGATTCTGCGAACTTATGTTTTCAATAAGCATGCTGAGTTGGCTGCTAATCCGCGTAATAACCATTTGCTTGAAGGCTGGGCAAAAGAAGATGCTCGCTATGCTCTCTCTCTTGCTACCGAAGGTCAGGCTGGTATGACAATCAATGCGCGAAATCTCGAACATCTCTTCCGTCGCTTCAGAATGTCCTCAAGAATCGAAGTGCAGCACTTGGGTCATAAAATCTATGAACTGGTTATGAAAGTCTCTCCCTCTATTATTCTTTTCGCTGAACCTTCTCATTTTGAAAAAGAATTGTATCCTTCGCTAAATAAAGAATTTGATTCAATAAGACCTATTAAAAAACGCAATCCTTTCCTTGGACCTGAAATTATTTCCTATACTAAAAATGGCGACAATGTCATTCTTGCTGTATTACTCAGTATCATCAAGAGTATAGATTATCTTTATGCACTTCAGGAAATATCCGCTTTATCAGAAACTGACAAAGAAAAACTATATAAAAAAATGCTCGGTACAATGCAATTTTTTGATCGGCCGCCTCGTGAATTTGAATTCGTAGATATAGCATTTCAGGCAGTTATCAGTGCTTCAAATTTTGCTCAACTGAAACGGCATCGCATTGTCACGCTTATTTCCGGCAGCTACGATATTGAATTGGGAAACACCATCCCCGAAAGCATAATAGAAACAGGATTAACAAAACCATTCCAGGATATTATCGATAAAACGAATGAACTGTATTTCGAAATTAAGAAAGAGCATGGTACTGCGGCAGATTATATACTTACCAATTCACACCGCCGTCTTGTTCTAATGAAAATGAATATGAGACAACTTTATCATTTTGCGCGATTGCGTGCTGATGAACATGCACAATGGGATATACGAAATCTTGCGCAGCAACTTATTAACCAGGTCAAGAAACTATTGCCGTATTCGACATTACTTCTTTGCGGTAAATCTGATTTACCGGATGCCCCTCCGTAGGGAATGGGGAATAAACAGGGGACAGGGAATAGTGGTCAGTGGACAGGGGGCAGACGATAGGGAACAGTGGACAGAATAAAAAAATGCGCAGTCTTCACGAACCTTGAACCTTGAACATTTAATTAGCGGTGGTTCGGCGAGCCATGGTTTTTCTGTTGTTGCTTAAAAGACTGACAAGCTGCACCTCACCTCCCGGGGAGATATGAAAAATAAATTTCATTTTCCATTTCGGCGCAAAAAAACGTACTTCGCCTTTACGAAATAACCTGCCGAATCTTTCTATTCCAAAATCAGCTTTCAACATGTCACCATTTCGAATCACTTTTATCAAATTTTCAGACGTCAACCTGTAAATACCAGTAAACCGGTCAAGATCGCTATTATCACCACGCTTCCATTTGAGTGCCTTGACTCGACGTTTTATGTAAGTAATAGAATGTTCGTTTGTAGTAAAAAAATTATGTTTCAATACATATCGAAATAATCCGGTTGCAATCAGCATGTGTCCTTTTGCATTAGGATGCCATGGATCAGTCCGGTTCCCTTCCTTAAGAAATAATTTAACACCATCATACGGTCGATATAGTGGGAGCAGATCTAAATCATGCAATCCCTCTACCCTGACGGAATTCGCAATTTTTTCATGCAAACCTGCAAGTGAATAACGTTTAAAGGCATCTTTTTCAAAAACCGGATGTATCATGAAAACAATAGGTATTGCATTAGTTTTCGAAAATGAACCAAGCAGATGAAAATTCTTCTGCAGTTTATCCCAATATATGCAGTGCAGTTTTGCATGAAATTCATCGGGGCAATGGCGTGCCTGTTTTTTTTCATTAAGCAGAAACAATTGATATTCAATAAAATTAAGCAGGTAACTTTTCGGATTATAATAATAGTCCGCAAGTTGATAACTCACATCATGAAAAACAGGGTGTGCAGGATCATTCAGCATATAACTCCAGATAATTAAATCAGGAGAAAATGAAAGTGTTTCATGTTGTAAAATGAACAACTCCTGCTGCATCGAATAGCCACTGCGTGCAAGTATGATTACTTCGAATGTTTTTGAGCTTTTCAACCGACTATTCAACATCTGTTCGAGCATTTTACCGTAGATTTTATTAAACGGCATACCTTGACCTAATGCTACGGAATCCCCAATAATAATAATTCGAAAGACATTTGCCGGTTTCACTAAAGTATAATCAAAATCACGATATCCTTTTCCATTATAAAAACATTTATAAGGACGATTTTCCCATATAAGTTCCGGATGTTTTGAAGCCATGGTACAAATTTCAGTGTCAAGGTTGGCTCTCGCTTTCTGCATTCGGATAGTATGTACCCTGCGCAAAACAATTTCCATCAGTGCACCAGAAACCACAATCACCAAAATGAATGTCAAGAATACAAAGAAGAATTTCTTTCTTTTCATATTAACATCAGAATAAAACTTAAGGTTGAGAAGAGGGTTGAAGTTATGTTTAAAACCACCTTTTCCTTAACCTCAACTTTAACCTCTCTTTGTTCTCTTCTCCGTTTCCTCTCTGTGTCCTCTGTGGTTTATTTTTTTTAGATAATCAGGAATTTCTTAAAAAGTCGCTACTCAAAAAACATCAATAATAATTAGGGTGAGGTCATCATTTAAAGCGATGCCGGATGCTTTGCCTGACCATTCAGTCAGATGCTGCACAAATGTATCAGCAAACCGGTCTGCTGAAAGCCTGTCATTATCTTTAATGAATTCACGGAAACGGTCTTTGCCAAACATTTCTTCACTGCCATTCGTCACTTCAATAATGCCATCAGTATAAACAAAAATACGGTCTCCTTTTTCAATTTCAAGTTCAACATTTGAATAGCGTGAAGAAGGAAAAGGACCAAGTATCAAACCATTTTGCATTAATTCATACATTCTTTGTTGAGGTTTGCGCCAGACCAGCAATGGTGGGTGTCCTGCTCCGCAATAGCGCAGCATTCTCTTTTCTGCATCAATGTACAAATAAGCAGCGGTGATAAATTGTTCATGCACTTTTCCATAAAAAATGGCATTCATAGCAATCAGCACACTGGCAGGATCTGCTGCTTGATGAGCCTGTGCTGCGATAGCGACTTTCACCATTGAAGAAATAAGAGCTGCGGGGACTCCATGTCCGGAGACATCCGCAACAAGCACACCTAAATGTGAATCATCCACTACCAGAAATTCATAAAAATCACCTGCAACTGCTTCCATGGGTATATAACGCGCTGCTATATTCAAATTCTTTATATCTGGCATAGTTTGCGGAAGAATGAATGATTGAATTTTTCTTGCTGTCTCCAGTTCATGATGAATTGCGAGCAGTTTTTTCTCCTGCATGGCAACCAGTTTCTCACGTTCCAGTTCCTTAACTTTTGCTTCAAGCTGACGTGCATGTTCACGTGATTTAATTCGCGCATACCCTGATGCGGAAGCAACTCCAATTACTATGTAAAGAGAATACGCCCACCATGTTTTCCACGGCGGAGGATCAACCTTGATATTAATTGATGCTCCCTCCTCATTCCAAATCCCACTATTGTTCGATCCCTTCACCCTGAATACATAATTCCCACCATCAAGATTCATGTATGGAGCAAATCGCCTGTTCCCACTATATACCCACTCCTTGTCAAAACCTTCAAGCTTATATGCATATTGATTCTTCATGGGATTCGCATAATCTAAGGCTACAAATGAAAAGGAAAAGACCTGTGTTTTATATGATAATCGTATGCTCTCTATATCAGATAACGGCCTGTCATACTTCACTTCCTTATCATATTTCTTGAAAGAAGTAATGATAATAGGCGGAATATGCAGATTATCTTTAATGGTGTCCGGATAAAATGCATTAAATCCATTAAGCCCACCAAAAAATAATTCAGAACCATTCTTACTCTTTAAAAATGCTCCACTGTTAAATTCATTTCCCTGAAGTCCATCATTCACATCATAATTTTTGAATGTTTCCTCTTGAGGATTGAATTTCGATAATCCCCTGTTTGTGCTCAACCAAATGTTGCCTCGATTATCATTCAAAATTCCATAAACAACATTATTAGGAAGTCCATTTTCCGTGGTGTAATGTGTCCATTTATCAGCAGCAATATCATACTTATTCAAGCCGCCGCCCCATGTTCCTATCCAAAGTATGCCGTTATTATCTTTATAAAGCGATGCTATACCAGAATTGTTTAGACTATTTGAATTATTCGCCTCAACATTATAATGAGTCCATTTTCTTAGTTTTTTATCATACTTATTCAATCCGCTGCCCCATGTTCCTATCCATAATAATCCCTCCTCATCTTCCAGTATTGAAAAAATAAAATCAGTACTTACACTATTAGGATTATCAGGATCATTATAGTAATGCGTCCATGTTCCTGTTTCTCTGTCAAATGCATTCAAGCCGCCGCCCCATGTCCCTATCCAGAGCAATCCATCCCTGTCTTCGTAGATGAATCGTATTAAATTATGACTTATGCTGTTCTCATTATCAGGATCAGTACTATAATTAATCCATTTCTTTTCTTTCCGGTCATACTTATCAACACCGCTTCCCCATGTGCCTATCCAGAACATTCCGTCTTTATCTTCACAAATTGACCTGATATTATTATTGCTCAAACTATTTGAATTTCCAGTATCATTTATATAATGTATCCATTTCCCCGTAACTCGATCAAATCTGTCAACACCTCCCCCGTTCGTTCCTATCCACATAATTCCTGACGCATCTTCATAAATTGCCCGCACATCATTATTATTCAAGCTGTTCGATTCTCCAGCACGGTGATTGTAATGTACCCACCTTACGCGTGCTTTCTCAAGTTTGCTTAATCCTCCACCATTTGTTCCTATCCAGAATACCCCTGCATTATCTTCAAAAAATGATAGTACATTATTATTGCTTAAACTGTTAAGATCGTTGGCGTTACTCAGATAATGCTTCCATTCTCCAGATTCCGGATTAAATTTATTTGCGCCGCCACCCAATGTCCCTACCCAAAAGATGCCTTCTTTGTCTTTGTACAAAGCAGAAATAAAATCACTGCTTAATGTGTCCGGATTGTCGGGATCATTTCGGTATACTGTCCATTCATCTTTCTCCGGATCGAATCTATTCAATCCATTCCCAGCAGTTCCTATCCAAAATATTCCTGACTGGTCAATATAACCTGTTGTGATAAAATCACTACTTAAGCTATTGGGATCTCCCGGCTTGTTCCGGTAATGTCTCCAGGCTCCCTTCCTCCGATCAAACCTGTTCAATCCACCCCCGGAAGTCCCTATCCAGTAAATACCATCCTTGTCCTCATAAATTGCTCTAATATGATTATCACTCAAGCTATTTGCATTACCTGGCTCATTTTGATAATGCGTCCATTCGCTCTTTGCTTCCTCAAACCTTTCCAATCCTCCACCATTTGTGCCTACCCATAGTGCGCCCTCCCGGTCTTCATAAATAGCCTGTATGTAATTGTTGCTTAAGCTATTATTGTTGCCTGGCTCATTTCTAAAGCGTATCCATTGCTCCGTCACAGGATTGAATTTATTTAATCCGCCACCATCCGTCCCAATCCATAAATCTCCTTTGCTGTCCTTTATCAAAGCAATAATAAAATTCATAGATAATGAATTCTTATTTGCCGGATCATACGTAAATATCGTAAAATTATACCCGTCATATTTATTCAAACCTTCTTGCGTCGCAAACCACATGTATCCCCTGTCATCCTGCAAAATGCTATTCACTGAACTTTGTGACAAACCCTGCTCAAGTGATACCCGCTCAAAGATGCTGGTCTGTGCATGTAGACCGGCTGTAAATAAACAGGTGAAAATAATACCTGTGAATAATATTATCATGCAATGAAAATAATATTTCTGTTTCATTGCATTAATGTAATCAATAATGCAAAAAAATTCAAGTATTCTTCTAAAAATTTAATCCGAACGCATTCACCAGTATTTTCGCCATCTGGTCCCGCGCAAGATACTGCTCCGGACAAAAGAGCGATGGCCCGCATCCTGTTATGACACCCGCATTGTACAACGCTTCAATATATCCACAGAATGGATTCGATGCCGGCACATCCATGAAAATACCGGTGCATGATGCTGTCTCGCAAGAACCTGGTGTCGCTACTTCCATGCCATTGCATATGAATTTTGACATCGTCTGCCGCTGCACATCATATGCCGGACAAAAGAGTGATGACCCACATCCTGAAATTACTCCCGCCCCGTACAGTCCCTCTATGTACGGGCAGAATGGATTACTTGCCGGCACATCGGCAAAAATACCTGTGCATGATGCTGCAGAGCATGAATCTGGCGATGCCGTTTGCATTGCGGTGCAAACAAATTTTGCCAGGTGCTGTCGCTGTACATTGGCTGACGGGCAGTAAGTGGAAGTCGTGCAACCACTCGTAATTCCTGAATGGAACAGTTTCTCAATATATGAATAGAAAATTTGCGACGGTGGCACATCAGCAAAACTGTTCCCTATGTGAAAAGAATAATCATCGGCGACAGAAGTACAGTTCGCACATAAAGTAGTATCAGTAACCGTAATATCCCAATGCGTGGAAGGTCGGTTAAGCAAAGGTGCAGTTATGTTATAGCATGCGGTACAAGTAGCGTTCGTACCGGGTGAGATAACTGATGGATACGTTGCAGTACCTGTATTTATAAGTATTGGATCGCTTGATGATAATAATCCAGTAGAACCATTCGCAGTCGCATAACTGGCATTGAAAACTGTCCCCACAAGATCCACTGCTTCATCTGTCTCTATAATACCATTAGCAGTTGGGGATCCGGTGTCATCTATTGCAAGACCAATTGAAATGAGATCCGCACCTGTTTGATTATATTTAATCACGGCAAAATCCTTCGCTGTATCAATATTATCTGCTGAACCGACTACATATACCCTGCCATCACTTGCAACCTTAACTCCGACACCAAGATCATTCCCATCCGCTGGACCATTATGCGTTATCGCCCATTTTTCATTTCCTTTGAAATCATATTTGATAGTCGTTATATCAGAGTAATTCTCCGAATTTGTATTTGAAGCTATTCCTGTTACATATACATTATTGTATTGATCAACCGTCAATGCAGTTGCATAATCCATTCCATTTGCCGGTCCATCATAAAGCTTTACCCATTGAAGGACACCCTCTTTATCATATTTTAAGGTTGCATAATCACCTTTAGACTGGTAAGAATAATCACTGTCACCTGTCACGTACACGTCCCCATTGCTGCTTACTCCCATTCCGTAGGCATAATCATTCCCATTGAGCACTCCACCGTAGGTCTCCGCCCATAATTCATTGCCATCTTTATCAAGTTTTATCGTAAGGAAATTTGTGTCTGGAAGATATCCGGTGTAGCCCGTCGCATACACATAACCTGCAGAGTCAACCTGAAGCTCATAAACAGCGCCATTGTAATCATTACTTTCCCACATTAGTTCAAAAGTGCTGCCATTATATTTAGCAATATAAAAGTTGCCAGAAATTTGTTCTCCCGCAAAATACACATTATTCGCTTCATCCACTTGTACAGCATGAACGTTCACACCAGTATCGCTCTTAAACCAGAGCGATGCTCCCGTAGAGGAATATTTTGCATCGAAATTATAACCTGCAAAATACACATTATTCTGGCTATCAATGGCAAGCGAAGCATCAAAAACATCAATATCAACTCCCATTGCATCCATCCATATAGTCTTAGTCCAGGCACCAAATTTCAGCAATGTATATTCATATACTTTGTACGAATAATCATTAAGTTTTAAACTGACTGCTCCTGCATACACAGCATTGTTGGTATCAATAGCAATTGCTTTCGGGTAATCATCGTTACCTTCGGGAATGCCATATGTATTAAACCATATCAAATTTCCATATTGATCATATCCCAGGGCACAAATATCCAACCATCCGCTTCCATTCTCGCACGTTCCTGCAAGATAGAGTATCCCGTCATGCCAGGTAACAGCTTTCGATGATACCATCATATCCACACTTTCATCCGAAAATTCATTCCTTTGCCACATCTTACTTGAGAATGTTGAATATTTGATTGTACCCATATCAATAGCTGTGTCCGGCATTTCACTGCCTCCAGTGACATGCACATTCCCTGAACTATCTACCGCGATTGCCTGCGCTCTTCCTGCTACTCCACCCTGCTCCCATAACTGGTTTCCACTATTATCATACTTTACCGTTAAATACCCAAAATCAGTACCTCCCCCACTGTATCCCGTTACATATACATTTCCAGCACTATCCAATGCAATTGCCCTTGCAATATCAATATCCCCATTCATAGGTCCATCACAAGTTGCAACCCAATCCCTGTTTCCGCTGGGATCATATTTAATAGTCAGGTAGTCGCAAGCTCCCGACAAGCCCACATATGCTCCTTTGCCCGTTACATAAATATTCCCCGCTGCATCAAGAGTCATATCATAAAAAGCCGCTTCTCTGCCGTTTTCGTTCATCTCGTCATTATACCTATCCACCCATAACTCATTACCATCAGCATCGTACTTTATTAATGTTCCGTAAACTTTGCTGACTCCCGCTACATACACATTCCCCGTGCTATCTACTTCAATATCAAATCCCTTGTCAAGTGTACTAAGCCCCTCCGGACCATTATATCGCTCATTCCATAATAAATTACCATCACTATCATATTTTAATGTAAGAAAATCACTACCCATTTCCAAAGACGGCAACATCTGACAACAGAGACTTATTCCGGTGATATACACATTCCCTGAACTATCAGCAGTTACCGCCTTTGCATAATCAACATCATAATAGAAATTACAAATAGAAGAATCACAACCATCATATCGCACAACCCACTGCTCATTCCCGTCAGCATCATATTTTATGGTCAGATAATCCTTTTCCTCCTTCCCTTCATTCCAAGATTTGCTCGATCCTGTTACATATACATTACCAGAAACATCAACAAAAATTGCCGCAGCTTCATCTGAATTTTTCCAAAAACCGGTCGATCCATCATAAGTCACTGCCCATAATAGATTGCCATTTGTATCATATTTAATAGTCAAATAATCAAGATTCCTGCAATCCGCATGAATAGCTTCACTTGCGCCTGTCACATACACATTCCCCGCATTATCAATAACCATAGCTTTCGCTTCATCAACACTCCCGCTCAATCCACTGTATCTTTGCATCCACAGCTTAGTGCCATTCGCATTATACTTAACCACTGCATAATTAAAACCACTATCAGCGCCATCAATCGTTCCCGCTACATATACATTGCCTGAACTATCCACTTTCACCGCCACCGCTTTATCTATTCCTGAACTGTAATGACTATAATACCGAGCCCATTCTTCTATCACCTGGCCCATGGTTTGTGAAGCCAGAAAAAGAATTATCAAACAGACAAATAAATAATGTATTGTTCTCCCTTTCATAATTTCCTCCCGGATGATATCTTTTGCGAGCTTTGTAGGGGCAGACCAATGTGTCTGCCCTTGCGAAGCAATCCCGAACACTCTGTCATTGTGAGTTTGCCTGAGGCAAACGTGACAATCCCTAACGGATGATTATAAGCATAAATGCTAAGGTTCGCTTCGTCGCTTCGCCCCTCGCAAAGGATATTATCTCTATTTTTTTTTGCTAAAACTTTTGACATAACCATTGCTATTTTATTCTCTTGCAAATCAAATACATGGCGCATTCGCAATACATCCCACTGTTGGATTATCAACTTGTTTCCCTTCAGGTCGCATATAAAATTCTCCGTTGCGCAATCTGATATCGCATTGAAAACAATGAAATTTTGGAACTCCACCATATTCAGCAATATTACCTTTTCCCAGTGAAGCTACTGTGTACCCCCATGCAGATATCATATCAGTACCACCAGAATAACGTAAATAATTACCCCATGCATCGAGATATATTGGTTTCTCAAGGTATTTATCCGCAACAATCATGTCATAAAGAAAAACTCCTGGACCTATGGGCGCATCTG
>MFGW01000047.1:10822-11133 GCA_001780385.1 Candidatus Fischerbacteria bacterium RBG_13_37_8
CTAAAATCAACAAAATAAGTACCAAGCGCTGCTTTCCAAAGTACCATATCTGACATTGTTTTTTTCTGTCGCGCACGATCAAGCGCATTCATAACTTCTGGAACAACTACCGCCGCTATCATCATCAGTATAGTCACACACACCAATAATTCTGTAAGGCTAATGCCTTTGTCTTTTTGATGTTCTCCCATATATAAACTCCTTCATCACATTTTTTAAAATAGTGTGCTTCCACCACCACCTTATTTAAATATAGTCTTTTTCCTTTCATATTGCAAGTGGCGGACAGGTGTTCACAAGTTCACACCTTC
>MFGW01000047.1:11217-16744 GCA_001780385.1 Candidatus Fischerbacteria bacterium RBG_13_37_8
ACATTGATTAATTCACTACTGTCGTATTATAATATTTCCATGAAATGCTTACTTACACTATTAATAACTTTATTGGCAATGTCACTACATGCGAACGATATACGTCCAGTCCGGGATGATATCGGCTATTGCTGGACGATGGACTGCATGAAAAAATTCATCACCTATCTTGAATCCCATGACCAAACAAAAGAAATACCTCTGCCCATAATAGCCGGCATCACACCACACGACGATTTCCTCTACGCCGGCACCATCTACTACCCCCTGTATAAAAACATAAAAGCAAAAGAAGCCGTTATCTTCGGTGTCACACATAAAACCGTGCGTGATGCTATCAACGATCCACAAAATATCCTGATTCTTGATGAATTCACTGCATGGAAAGGACTGAACGGTACCATCACGGTATCTCCTCTTCGCGAATATATCAAATCACATCTCAATAAATCCGATTTCATGGTGAGCAATAAAGCACATGAATTGGAACATTCTATCGAAGGTCAGCTTCCTTTCCTGCATTACTTTAATCAAAACATCCGCATCACACCTATAATGGTCACCGGTATGCCTTTTGAAAAAATGGAAGAAATCTCCACTCGTCTTGCTGAAGTAATTACTGCTTATATTCACGAAAACAACCTTAAACCGGGTAAAGATATCGTGTTTCTTTTTTCAGCAGATGCGAATCACTACGGCAAAGATTTCAACAACACTCCTTTCGGTGAAGATGAGAAAGCACATGAGAAAGGCATCAACCAGGATCTTAACTGGGTCAAATCATACCTGACCGGCAAGGTGGATAATGAAAAGATCCGCATCCTTACTACCAAGCTCTGGGGTGCTACCTATCGTGATTACGGCAGCACGTATTGGTGCGGCAAATACTCAATACCATTCGGCATGCTTACCACTATGAAAATTATGCACTCCCTTAACATCCCCCTGCAGGGTACCCTTCTGCAATTTGGTGATACTTACAGCGGCGGTGTACTTCCTGTGACGAAATGTGGTATTGGCACCACGGCACCTTTCTCGCTCAAACACTGGGTCAGTTTCTTCTCTGTCGCCTATCATTAGTCATTGTAGGGGCGGACCCATGCGTCCGCCCTGTACGCAGCAATCCGCGCCTCTTGTCATTGTGAGTTTGCCGGAGGCAAACGTAACAATCCCTAACGGAATAGAAGCATAGTCCATTACGGATTATTACGTCCCGCTAACGCGGGACTCATAATGACAGAGCGCTACGGATACGACTCCGATATTTAGAAATGGTTCCCTAATCCCCAATCCCTATTCCCTCTCTGTGGTTCATATTTCAGGTGTGAACTTGTGAACACCTGTCCCCCTTATCTTCTTTTCAAACTGAGATGTATTCTGCGAAGTTCCGGATCGACCTTGACAACTTTGGCATTCACCTTATCTCCTACGGATACAACTTCTTCCGGACTGCGTATGAATTTATTGGAAAGCTCGGAAATATGTATCAATGCATCCTGATGCACCCCTATATCCACAAAAGCGCCAAACCTGGTCACATTAGTAACAATACCCTTCAACATCATACCTTCTTTTACATCCTCGAATTCCATCACTTCTTCGCTGAATTCAAATACCTCAAAATCTTTGCGTGGATCTTTCCCCGGATGCAACAGTTCCCCAAGTATATCTTTAATGGTCGGAAGTCCAAATTCTTTCGTTATGAATTCTTGTGGATTGACAAGCGTGATAAGCTCTTTGTTGCGTACCAGGTCTGTCAATTGAACATCCAGTTTCGTCATCATATTCTCCACGATTCCATATGATTCAGGATGTATACCGGTGGAATCAAGCAGATTATCACCATTGATGATACGCATAAAACCAGCACTTTGCTGAAACGCTTTCTCGCCAAATTTCGCTACTTTTAATACTTCCCTGCGGTTTTTGAACATACCATGTTCATCACGGTACTTCACGATATTCTTTGCAAGAACATCCCCGATTCCGGATATATACTTAAGCACATGATGGGAAGCTGTGTTGAGGTCAATCCCTACGTTATTCACCACCATCACTACTACATTATCAAGTTTCTTTTTCAGCAAGCCCTGGTTCACATCATGCTGATATTGTCCTACTCCTATTGATTTCGGATCTATTTTTACCAGTTCGGCAAGCGGATCCTGGAAACGCCGTGCTATCGAAACGGAACCCCGCACCGTTACATCATGCTCAGGAAATTCCTGCCGCGCTACTTCCGAAACAGAATAAATAGACGCTCCTGATTCACTTACTACGGATACCGTCACTCCCTTTGGTACAATTTTTTTGAAAAATGTACTGGTCTCACGTGAAGCCGTTCCATTGCCAATAGCAACTGCTTTAATTGCATAGTGTTGAATCAGCCTCACGACTACCTCTGTCGCTTCTTCTATCTTTTCGAATGGCTTGGTCGGAAATATAGTTGCTGTATCTAATAATTTGCCTGTCTCATCTACAACTACAAGTTTGCATCCCGTTCGATACCCCGGATCTACTCCCATTCCACGCATACTGCCTGCCGCCGGCGCTAATAATAATTTCTTCAAATTGGTAGCAAATACTTCAATAGCTTCTTCATCCGATTTACGCTTTAATTCCGAAAGCACATCCGATTCCACAGACGGAAATATCAAACGTTGATACGCATCTTTCATTACCTCGGATAGAAAATCACGACGAGGATGTTTTCTTGAAAAAAGCATCGGCTCAACTTTTGCCAAAAGTAATTCTTTATCAACATCAATGCGAAAGGTAAGTACATCCTCAGATTCTCCGCGCCGTATTGCAAGAAATCTATGCGAAGGAATAGATTTCACCAGTTCTTTGAAATCATAGTACTGCTCGAATTTAGAACGTTTTTCCTTCCACTCCTCCGTCACTGAAACCGTGAGCATTCCTTTTTCCGCTACTTCTTCGCGTATTATTTTTCGCGCTATAGCACTTTCAGAAAACCACTCTGCTATGATATAACCAGCACCCTCGACTGCTTCTTCTATGCTTGCTACTCCTTTTTCCTCTGAAACATATTCAACCGCTAATTCACCCGGAAAGCCAACAATTTTTTCATCAAAAATAATAGTTGCCAGCGGCTCAAGTCCTTTCTCTTTTGCAATGGTTGCTTTCGTTCTACGCTTGGGCTTGTAAGGAAGATATATATCCTCCAACTCTACTTTCGAATATGTATCCTCAATCTGCTTTTTCAATTCATCAGTTAATTTACCCTGCTCTTCAATTGTTTTCAGCACCGTTTCTTTCCTTTTGTTCAGCTCATCAATATACTCAAATTGCTCTTTAATAGCATTAATTTTCACTTCATCAAGACTGCCTGTTTTTTCTTTCCGGTATCGCGATATGAACGGAACATTCATTCCTTCATTCAGCATTTCAATGACATTATGTGCCTGAAAGAGCTGCGCATCACTCTTTTCAGCAATATAATGAAGATCTTTTTCCTGCATATTCATCCTTTGACTGCATTGCGAAATTATACATCATTTTTCAAATTATAGGTATCAGAATGTATATTTGTCAAGCGAGAGAAAAGAAGAGGTTAAGGTTGAGGAGGAGTTGAGGCTGAAGAGAGGCTAATGTCGAGATTATGATAAACAAGATCTTTTCCTAAACCTCATCCTAAACTCCTCTTTAACCTTAACCTCAACCTTTCTTAACCTCTACCTCTTCCTTAACCTTTCTCCTCTTGCCTCTTTTTTTTTAAATATGATATGATATTCCATACGAAGAAACAAATAGTGAACATTGACCACGGTCAAAACATTCATGCTGGTTTCCTTCTGTTCCCTGACCACTGTTCACTGTCATACATGGAGGATGGTTATGAATAAGTATCTTAGAGTGATGATTTTTTGTATTTTGTGCAGTGCCGTTTTTCTTGCCGGGCAGGAACTGGAATTTGCAGAACCTGCAGCAGACGAACTTGGCATGACAGCACATCCGCTCAATCCCGATGAAGGAGTAATGATCCTTCTGCGGAAAGTAACATTTAATGACAGCAGGGCTGATGCATACAAAGAAGAATACCTGCGAATCAAGATCTTTAACGAAAAAGGAATGAACAGGGCAACAATAGAAATTCCTTACTTTGAACAATTACCAGTAATTGCATTAAAAGCGCGTACCATATCAAAAGAAGGGAAAATTACCGTAGTGCCAAAAGAAAAAATAAATGACATCAACATTATCAAGAAAAAGAAATTCAGGATGAAAGCGAAGAGTTTCACATTTCCTAATGTGGAGCCTGGCTGCATTGTGGAATATATTTACCAGGTACAGAGATATCCGCAAGCGCTGGTTGAATTAGAGGTGCAGGATACGATTTTCACAAAGAAAGCAGACTTCACTATAAAATCCAACAAATTTTTGCCGATGGGTGTGATGAGTTTTAATATGACCCTGGCTGTTCAGCATACGCAGGAAGGCAATAATGTTAAAGTAGCTGTTCAGGATATTCCTGGTTTTGTGCAGGAAGCATTTTCGCCTCCCGATGAAGAATCAAAAATGCGGATTGTATTTTTCTACACTGGCAAGCGTTATTCATCAAGTGATGAATTCTGGAAAGATTACGGTAAAACGATACAGAATTTTTCAGAAGAATTCATGAAAAAGAATAAAAAACTCAAGGAAGCAATCACACCGTTACTTCAAAAAGCAACGACACCGGAAGAAAAAATAAAAGCCTTATATGAATATGTACAGGGGTATAAGAATCTCACCTATAGCAGTGCAACCGGTCCCAAGGAAATAAAAACGGTAGATGATCTTGTGAAGTGCAAATGCGGGAAGGAACATGAGCTCAACATGCTCTTTGCAGCAGCATTAAGATTGGCAGGACTTGATAGTTATGTTGCATTATCTGCAAACAGGATGAATGCAAAGTTTAACAAGGATTTTGCCAATCCAGATCAACTGTCCGATGTAATTGCAGCAATAAAAGACGGAAGCGGATACCGTTATTTCAGTCCCGGCACATGGGGATCATCCATGAAAGCACTTTCATGGTACCTGTACAACATGCCGGTCCTGGTATTGACCGCAGAACCTATATTCTCTACCATGCCCACATTCGACCCGGCAACAAGCATCAGCACAGAAGAAGATCAACTGATAATCAAAGAAGACGGTATCAGGCAAATTAAAAAGAAGATCACCTTATCAGATGTTGCTTCTGCTGATTGGCGCCTGACCTTCATGGATGCTGAAGACGATCAGATAAAACCAGAATATGATAAAATTCTGAAAGCAATAGAGCCCGGCATTATTATTGATTCCTTCTCGGTCCAAAATCGTGAAGATTTTAAGCAACCCATTATTATAGAAACAGAATACCATTATAGTGAAGCATTGCCCTTAGACAAGCTTGCACTACCTATCCCTTCTACTTATAGTTTTGAAGATAGAATGTTTACCACACCGACCCGCAAACATCCCCTCTGCCATGAAATTAATGGTAGAAAAATATATCGCATAGAAGTAACAGCACCCTCCG
>MFGW01000048.1:0-3315 GCA_001780385.1 Candidatus Fischerbacteria bacterium RBG_13_37_8
ATGGAACACGCCAGAAAAAGACGTTTACAAATTGAACTAATATAGGGTTATCTTATTTGAGCGCTTATGCCCCATTCCCCAGTCCCTATTCCCCAGTCCCCAGTCCCTAGTCCCTAATATACTTACCTGTATAGGATTGCTTGCTCTTCGCAATATCTTCCGCTGTACCCTGTGCAACAATAGTTCCCCCTTTTTCCCCTCCTTCCGGTCCCAAATCTATAATATGATCCGCACACCGAATTACATTCATGTTATGTTCTATTACAAGTATTGAATTTCCATTTTCTCGCAACCGGTAAAAGCATTCCAATAATATTTTAATATCATGAAAATGTAATCCTATTGTCGGTTCATCAAAAATATAAAGAACATTTTGATGTTTCTCTGATAGAAATGAAGCTATTTTTATTCGTTGTGCTTCACCTGCAGATAAGGTATCGAGTGATTGACCTAATCTTAAATAACCAAGTCCAATATTAATAAGTGATTCCAGGCATTTCCTTATTTTATATTCTTCTTTTTCATTTTTTCGGAATGATTTTTCAGAATGTTCAGAAACTATGTATCTTGGTGTTTTTGAGGGCGTACGTATGGGTCCGCCCCTGCGATTTGAAAGATTCAAATAGTTCTGCTCTTCACCAAAGAAAGAATATGCTTCTGTGACGGTACAATCAAGAATATCTGCAATATTTTTCCCTTTATAGAATATCTGAAGGGTATCGCGGTTAAATCTCCGTCCCTTGCAATAATCACATTCAATATACATATCAGCGAGGAACAACATTTCGACTTTAATACTACCTCTCCCTTCGCAATAAGAGCATCGTCCTTTATCCGAATGAAAAGAGAAATGTGCAGGTGTCAGATGAGCAATTTGTCCTTCCGTGCTATTAGCAAAAATAGTTCTTATATGGTCAAACGCTTTTATATAGGTAGCAACAATAGATTTTGGATTTCTGCTTGGTGGAAGTTGATCCACGAGAATTACGTCCTCCACTGTTCCTTTTACAGCAATACTATCATGCAATCCAACATTTCCTTTCCATTCACCATGGGCATACTTTAATCCTGCATAAAGGATATCCTGAACAAGCGTGCTTTTACCTGAACCAGACATCCCGGTCACACATACCAATTGTCCCAATGGTATGTCAACCGTGATATTCTTAAGATTATGTTCTCGGGCACCTGTTATTTTGATATAACCATGCGAAGATTTTCGATTTCCCGGTTGAATCATGGCAATTTCTTTTCTCAGATACTGCGCTGTTAATGTATGAGAACTGGAAAAGAATTTTTTCATTGTCCCGCTGAATAGTAACTCACCGCCTTTCTCTCCTGCTCCTGGTCCAAGTTCGATAATATAATCCGCATTCTTAATGATATCTTTATCATGCTCAACTACTACGACAGTATTTCCAAGATGCTTGATTTGTTTTATAATATCAAGTAATTTATTGTTATCATGAGGATGCAGACCTACTGAAGGTTCATCAAGAATATACAGTGTATCAGTAAGATTCGTACCTAGCGCAACGGCAAGGTTAATGCGTTGTGATTCTCCGCCACTCAAAGTCGATGCCTGCCGGTGCATGGTCAAATAGTCCAGACCTACTCCTTCTAAATACTGAAGTTTCTTGGTTATTTCAAGAACTATTTTCCCGGCTACCTCATTCTCAAATGGAGTCAGTTTTAAATTATCAATATATTCTCTTAATCTCTGTGCACTCAACATTGTTAATTCGTAAATGTTTTTATTCCGGATCCTGACAGCCAGTCTCTCAGGTTTCAGCCTGCTGCCTTGACACGCATTGCAATCTTCATATTTTCTATATCTACTGATAAAAATTCTTACATGGACCTTATATTTCTTTTCATTCAAAGCATCAAAAAATCCTTTTATTCCAGGAAAATCTTCGTTTCCTTCAATGATCAATTCTTTAAGCCTGTCATCGAGCTTTTTAAAAGGTATATCCCAGGGAATCTTATATTTCATGCTTAACTGAAACAGTCTTCGGTAGAACCAGTTGTACATTTTAGTATTCCATGGTTCTACGGGTTTTTCCTTTAGTGTACGATTCTGATCAGGAATAATTTTTTTCATATCAAGCGACTTGATATTGCCAAAACCCTGACAAATACTGCATGCTCCCCTGGGACTATTAAAAGAAAAATGAGAAGGCTCCGGTTGTTCATACTCTATACCGCAATAGGTACAGATAAGCCGCTCATCAAAAAATATTTTTTTCTTATTTTCCAGCATCACCATTACTTTTCCATTTCCTTCGCGAAATGCCATCTCAAGCGCATCCATGAGACGATCTTGCAGAGAATCCTTATTATCAATCGTATCAACATATACAAAAATATTAGTAAATTCTATGCCCGAATCAATTAATTCCTCAATGTCATAGTAGACATCTTTTACTAACACAGTATCATATCCAAGTTTAAGTAATTGTTTTAAAGCAAATTGTTTCTTTTGCCTGCTTACCACTTCGAATGGAAAAAAAACAGCTAATCTGCAAGAGCGCTTCGCTTGTATTTTCAAGTCTCCTGCAATTGAACTTACTGTATCTTTTTTTCCTCTCCTGCCACAACTATAACAGTGAATCTCACCAATCTTTGCAAAAAGCAATCTCAGATAATCATAAATCTCCGTAATAGTACCCACAGTAGAACGTGGATTTGAAGCCTGAGGTCTTTGTGAAATAGCTATCGCAGGAAATATTCCATCAATCTGTTCTACATCCGGCTGCTGTATTTTTTCAAGAAATTGCCTCGCATATGGTGAAAATGATTCTATATATCTTCGTTGTCCTTCTGCATAAAGTGTATCTAAGGCTAAGCTTGATTTGCCAGAGCCGCTCACTCCCGTTAAAACAGTTACTTTTCCAACAGGAATATCCAGCGTAATATTTTTAAGATTATGCGTTTTTGCTCCCTCAATATGAATACTCCCGCCTTTAACTTGTTTTTTCATCTTTAATTTAACATTTGGAAATTATTTATACTATCTTTTTAATAGATCAAAATACATTCAATTCTGCGATTACCGGCTCTTCCCTCTGCTGAATCATTATCATATAAAGGTTCTTTTGAACCCATTCCTGTTGAAAGTATTTTTTCCTTTGCTATATTGCATTTTTCAACAAGATATTTTTTTATTGCGTTTGCCTGGGCTTTGCTTTGTTCTTCACAGTCCAATTCTGACTCAATCGTATCGGTGTGGACAGCTATTTTTAGAGTAGTATTTTTATGTTGCTCCACTATAACCGCAATTTCACTTAACATTTTTTTTGCTTCATCCGTAAA
>MFGW01000048.1:3384-3708 GCA_001780385.1 Candidatus Fischerbacteria bacterium RBG_13_37_8
AAAATTTATTATAATAATTTTTCACAGTGTCCAGGTTATCATTAGTGCTGTACATGATAAAATAGGTAGGTCCAATGATATGAATATCTTTGTAATATTCATCTGATTCTGATAAGAAATCATATTCAATCCTGATAGAACCAGGATAGCGGGCTACTTTTTTTACATCTTCCCCCCTGACTTCTTCTGTTTGCTGAGCTAAGGTATTTTCCATAAAAAAAAGAACCGGCACAATAATTAAAAATAAATACTTAATCTTCATAATTTTCATAGCAAGTTTGCTTAATCTTTATTCTTCTTCGTCATAAAAAAAGAAAAGCCTCG
>MFGW01000048.1:3714-3871 GCA_001780385.1 Candidatus Fischerbacteria bacterium RBG_13_37_8
TTTCACAGCAAAACCATCTGCCGCCAAAAAAGAAACCACAATCCTGGCAACACAACTTAAAGCAAATGGGGCATTTCTGTAATTGCTTCGTCCCTTCTTCAGCTTTGCAATTATAACAACAACGCTCCATATATGATCCTCCTTGCTATTGATTCAC
>MFGW01000048.1:3884-7347 GCA_001780385.1 Candidatus Fischerbacteria bacterium RBG_13_37_8
GCAATGAAATCATATTATCTATTTTCATTTAGTAATCTTTTCAGCTAAAAGTGAGGCTATTTCTCCTCTCAACCTGCTGCTTGGTAGCTTAAATTTAAAATCACGATTTGCCAGCTTTATCACATCATAATCCATTTTTTCATGTGTTTTAATAGTAAGAAAGGTGCCTTGCAGTTCATACCCGCGTAAAGAATTATATCGCCATTTTCGTTGATCTTTTCCTGCTGTTTGATATTCAACACCATTTTCATAAAATATAAGTGTTCCCCTGCATGAACCTATGGTGTGCATATGTTTTATATTAGGAATCATGAATAAGACAGTTCCCTCATTCATAGGTGCTATTGATTCAGAAGGTGTTTTCACTTCTTCCGCAGAAGCTCTATCATTACTTTCATATCTTTCCGGTTCTGATGGCAGAACAACTTCCTTGTTTTCGCCTGATTGTTTCTCACTGTTATTTTTTTCAGTTGTACTATCGATTCTGCCCGAGGCTTCACTGCCAGAAACAGAAGCTGGTTTATCAGAGACATCACCAAAGAAAATCATCGCTCCTATCAAAATGCCAACGATTGAAATAAACGCTATAAGAAATACTTTAACATTATTTTGAATATATGATAATGATTTATCCCATAATGACAGCTCATCAAACACTACTTCTTCCGTTTGAGATTGATGTGAATTTATGAAAGCAGTTGAAGGCTTTGAACTTATTGCATCAGATACTCCCGCTTGAATACCTTCCATCGTATGAATCACTTCTTCAAGTGAAGGTCTATTATTTTTGTCCTTCTCCAGCAAACCCATGGTTATCGCGTTAATATCTTCAGAAATCGATGGATTAAGCACTTTAGGCGCCAACGGATTCTCATGTACTATTCGATATGCCAGGGAACTAAAGGTCTCACCTATAAAAGGCTTTTCTCCTGTAAATAATTGATACAAAATGACGCCTAATGAAAATAAATCAACTCTACTATCTGCTGGGACACCAATTATCTGTTCAGGAGACATATAATTAGGGGTTCCTAAAATTTCACCAGTGCGTGTTAATTCTGAATGCGGCATCCGCGCAATACCAAAATCTGCTATCTTAACTGTATAATCATCAAGTAGCATTATATTCGCTGGTTTAATATCGCGGTGCACAATCCCTTCTTTATGAGCATAATCAAGCGCTCTTGCAATCTGCACAATAATTTTTGTTATGGCAGCAAAATCAAATCGTATATTTTCTTCAAAATATTGCTTGAGTGTTTTACCTCTTATTAGTTCCATCACGATATAAGGCGTTTTATCATCCACAGAACCATAATCGTATATAGTAATTATATTAGGATGAGAAAGCTTGCCCGCTGCTACCGCCTCTCTCTTGAACCTCTCTATAAACCGGTCTAATTCTTTTTTGTCACTTTCGAAATAAGGCTCTATTGTTTTAATAGCTACTTCTCTTTCCAACACCGGATCATATGCCTTATACACTACTCCCATAGAGCCTTTTCCAAGAACTCCTTTTATCTCATAACGGCTTATTGTTTCAAGAATCTTATCATTCATAAACTGAACATGGAATAAACTTTTCTTCGTTCATACATACCTATTATACCACCATCTGCTCAACTTTAAAAATTGCACTAAGCGCCTGACTTTACAGCTATCTGTTCCTCAACCTTTTTATTTTTGTAATTTTGATAATACGGCAAAATAAAATGCATTCAACATGCTTGATTCATCCGCATCAGCCCCATCCGCAATATCAAAAGCAGTGCCATGCTCGGGTGAAACCCTGACAAAAGGTAAACCAAGAGTTACATTTATACCATATCCCCCGGACATTAATTTAAAAGGAATCATACCTTGATCATGATACATTGCAATGACACCATCAAAATCACCATGGATCGCTTTTCTAAAACAAATCTCAGGAGCAAGCGGTTCAGAAATGTGAACACCCTTTTGCTTCCAGTAATAACAAGCCCGCGAAATTATATTCTCTTCACTGCCAAATATCCCTTCCTCTCCCGCATGAGGATTTAATGAACATACTCCTATTTTAATCCTGCCGAATTCTAATTGCTCAAGACAATCTTTTGCCCGCTGAATAGTTTTGATAATCTTTCTTTCCGTCAATTTTTTGATTACGGAATGAAATGCAATATGATCAGTCACAAAAAACACCTTTAATTTTTTGCTTAACATACTCATTGTCACATAATTGGTTTTCGTTTCTTTTGCGAGAAAATGAGTATGCCCTGCATACTTATAGCCGCCTGACCATAAAGATTTCTTGGAAATAGGAGCTGTCACAAGTGCATGAAGCTGACCTTGCTGATACAGTTCCACTGCATAAGTAAGATAGTCCCCAGCAGCTCTTCCATAGTTTTTACCGGTTCTGCCTAAAACAATTTCAGCAACATTTTTAAAATCAATAAGAATCTTTTCCCCACTGCCGCATAAAGGCAATTTATTGCATTTTTTTATAGTACTCCAGAATTGCGCAATACCTAATTTTTTGGAAAGAAAGGCATAATAATCTGCATCACCCAGGATCCATAAGGTCCATTGTTCGGGAAGGTCAAATATTGCAAGTGCCTTAATTATTACCTGTGCCCCTATGCCTCCCGGATCACCACTGGTAATAAAAAGATTCTTTGTTATAATAGTCTCTGACATTATTGAAACAGTTGCATCCTCATTTTTATCTCATATACTTTTTGGAATAAAAAAAACAAAGCGCTGCTTTGCTCAATTAGCGGTTAGAAGGTTCAAGCACTCTCTCCTTAATCTAACTTATTATAATCTTTGTGTATATATTTTATATTATGTTTGAAAATCAACAGATTAGCTTCATCGACGCGGTTTAATTTAATACATGTTTTATCGTACCATTCGATAAATCCTTTGAGCACTTCACCATCTTTCAGCACAATCACCATTGCTGTCTTATTATTCATTTGTTTTAAATAGTAATAACTTTCAGCACGCGTAATATCAGGTGGAAATGATCGTTGTGGCTTCTTGTTTTTGTGACCGCCGCTATCCTTGTCTTTTACTTCATTTATATTCGGTCTGATAAGCTTTCGATTCACTTGGAACCTCCGATTATTTTAATATTACCTTTTTGATGTGACACTTAGGCTGATTATATTGTAATACCATTTCTCAAAAAATGCAAATATATGTATTGCAGAATTCTCCAAATAACGAAAGAGAGGTTTAGGTTTAGGTTTAGGTTAAGATAGGTCGAGGATGAAGAGAGGTCGGGATTGAGAAGATATTTAGGTTTAGAAAAAGAGGAAGAATTATTATTTGATCTTTCCTCAACCTTAAACTCATCCTAAACCTCTTCTTAACTTCAACCTCAACCTTTCTTAACCTTAACCTTTTATTATCAGTTGACAGGTATAACTTTTATTGATAGGATACATATTGTCTGTTCGCACAGATTCTATAGATGTTA
>MFGW01000048.1:7353-8958 GCA_001780385.1 Candidatus Fischerbacteria bacterium RBG_13_37_8
ATAAGAAAATGTTTTTTCATATTGACACCTTAATAAAAATGGCACTTGAAGAAGATATACGCTCAGGTGATATTACTTCACATATTATTATTGATAAAAAACAAAAGGCAGAGGGCACTATTTCTTGCAAGGAAGAAATTATTCTGGCTGGCATATTCATTGTCCGAAGAATATTCGAAATAATTGATGATAGCTTACTATGGCAATCATTTTATGAAGATGGACAACATATTCCCCCGGGTACGGTAATTGCAAAAATTAAAGGAAGTGCACGCAGTCTTCTTTCAGGAGAAAGAACAGCGCTTAATTTTCTACAGCATTTATCCGGGATTGCCACAGAAACAAAAAGACTTGCGGCTCTTGTGCAAAACTATTCAGTTCGTATTACCGATACAAGAAAAACACTTCCAGGTATGCGATATCTTCAAAAATACGCCGTCAAAACAGGCGGCGGATTAAATCACCGGATAGCCATGGATGATGGGATACTTATAAAAAATAATCACCTGAAATTCTGCAGTTCTATCTCTGAAGCACTTAAAAAAGCTCATGCTCAAAAATCTTACCTGACAGAAATAGAAATAGAAGTATCTACGATTGATGAATTACAGGAAGCTCTTTCATTAAAACCGAGCATTATCATGCTTGATAATTTTTCTTACGAAGAATTGGAAAAAGCAATAAAACTTGCTAAAGGAAAATGCAAAATAGAAGTATCCGGGGGCATCACAAGGGATAATCTTGAAAAAATTGCAGCTTTGCAGCCCGATTATATATCTCTTGGATCACTCACTCATTCTGTTCGAGCAGTGGACATCCACATGATAATTAATCCGATTGACGAATAATAACCTGTCGTTTCTTGCTTCAATGGTATCAACTAAAAAAAAATCTGCCAAGACCTCCAACATTATGCGGAATTGTATTCCGCTTGAAACTACACCATCTACAAATGATTATTCTAAAAAAAAATTTCGCACACTTAAGCATAGAACAGTTATTATAGCCAGGGAACAAACGGCAGGAAGGGGTCGATTTCAACGTTCATGGTACTCTCCTAAAGGAGAAGCATTATACTGTTCCATTATTCTAAAAAAAACTATCGAAACAAATCAATTATCATTACTTAATCTGATTGCATCCCTTGCCGTCCTGAAAACTATCCAACAATATACCCCTATTACTCCTCATTTAAAATGGCCTAATGATGTATATCTCAACAAGAAAAAAATTGCCGGGATACTTATTGAATCAATTTTTAAAATGAATACCCTGGAAGGAGTAATTATTGGCATAGGCGTGAATATAAATAATAAAGTTTTTACAGATGATTTGAGAAAGAAAGCAACTTCACTTTACATAGAGACAGGAAATGAAATAGATATTGATGCTTTTCTTGATATGCTGCTGCATACTTTCTACGCTCACCTTCGCAAAAGAAAAAATGCTGCAGCACTCATGAAAGAATGGAGCTCTTATTCTCCATCACTCTACAATACATCAATTATGTTAACAATCAATGGTATCCTTTCAAAAGGATTTACCTGCGGTTTAAGCGAGCATGGTTGTTTATTGGTAAAAAAAGAAAATGGAACTTGTGTTGAA
>MFGW01000048.1:8968-12103 GCA_001780385.1 Candidatus Fischerbacteria bacterium RBG_13_37_8
GTGATTTTTTCTTTCCCGAGTAAGCGCTAAGATAAGAACGGAATCAGTAAAATAAAAAAAGATAAAATTAGTAGGTTTCTTTATCCTGGTAGTCCCGCTACCGCGGGACTCATAATGACAATATTTATGGTATCATTACTAAAAAAGAATTTCAAGAGCAGCGCATCGGGCATCTTGACTTTTGCCTTTTGTTCGCCTATACTTATACAAGATACTAAAATGAGGTAACATGCTATGATTACGCTGACACCAAAACAACATGCAATGTTATGTTTTATCCAGGATTTTACTGCACGTCATGGATATGCTCCCTCGTACCGCGAAATAGCAGATCATTTCCACCTTCGGTCAGTAGCTACCGTTCATAAACACATGAAATCTCTTGCTGCTAAAGAAAAAATTAAAAAGAAACATAATCTCAAACGAACCGTAGAATTTCTTGAGTCACCTCCTCATGAAAACATTGTTGTATTACCATTGCTTGGATTCATAGCAGCGGGCAAACCTATTGAAGCTATACAGATAGAAGAAACGTTCAAATTACCTGAGAATATGATGAATGGAAAAGAAGGGTATGTCCTGAAAGTGCGCGGAGATTCAATGATTGAAGAACATATTCAAGATGGAGATTACGTAATAGTTGAAAAAAGAAACTATGCTCATAGTGGAGAAATGGTAGTAGCACTTATCAATGACAATGATGTTACGTTAAAACGAATTTATTTTGAAGGTGATAAAATCAGATTACAACCTGCTAATCCAGCAATTGCTCCATTGCTTATTGCCGCTGATGAAATTAAAATTCAAGGCATAGTAATTGGGTTAATGCGAAAATACCGGTAGACACTATCTGTTTTTAACAGCAAGAAAGCATTTTTTCTTTATTTTTCTCATGAAAAAAGAAATTATATCATATTTATTACATGTGGATATGGATTCATTTTTTGTCAGTGTAGAACAAATTCTCAATCCTGCATTACGGGGAAAGCCTGTTATTGTTGGAGGAGAATCACACCAGAGGGGTGTCGTAGCATGTGCTTCTTATGAGGCACGCAAGTATGGTATAAGGGCTGCTATGCCCGTAGCAAAAGCAAAACGATTATGCCCCGATGTAATATGTGTACCTGGGACCTGGTCTCAATATAGTTACTATTCAGGCAAAGTAATGCATTTTCTTCAGCAATTCACACCTGCTGTCGAACAGGTATCTATCGATGAAGCATACCTGAATTTGCTCGGAACAGAACGATTATGGGGACATCCTTATTCCGTTGCATTAAAAATTCAACAGGGAATAAAAAATGAAATAGGTCTGGATGCTACCATAGGTCTTGGTTCAAATAAACTCATCGCTAAAATTGCTTCAGATATAGCAAAACCGAAAGGCATCGTATGGATTCTGCCAGAATACGAAACATCGTTCCTCTCACATTTACCCATCGAAGCAATACCCGGCATCGGACCTAAAACAACTCAAATGCTCAACGAACTTAACATACAAACCGTGCAACAATTTTTATCTATCCCTTCACACCTGGTAAAACAAGCTCTCGGAAACAATGCACTTTTCCTCTACCACAAAGCTCAGGGAATCGATTATTCCATGGTACGTTCCGAGCATGAATTCCCTAAATCCATGGGCAGAGAAATTACCTTTCATAATGATACCGAGGACACTTATTATTTGACTGCCGTCCTGCATTATCTCATTGAAGAACTCTGCACAAGATTAAGAAACCATCAAATAATGTGTCATACACTTACTCTTAAATTGCGCTATAGCGATTTTCTTACTATCACAAAGTCCTGCCAATTGAAATATTTTTCCGACCTTTCAGTAGAACTCTTCCCCGTCGCAAAAACTTTATTCCTTTCTGCTTACACCAGAAGAGTAAAACTGCGCTTGATTGGCATATCTCTTTCTCAACTTATGCCGCATAATTATCAACACTCCCTTTTTCCCGATGAACATCTGCTAAAATGGTCCCGCCTTAATCATCATGTTGACCAAATAAGAAAAAAATATGGCTTCACCTCAATTCTAAATGCGGATACATTAGCTGTTCCACTTTCATTCAGCACTTGATTGTTGAAATAATGGGTTAACTATGATAATAATGATATACTACAATGGCAAATCCTGAACATATAAAATTACTAATTTCCGATGAATGGCAAAAATGGCGTGACCAGTATCCCACTATTACTCCTGATTTTACCGGAACTAATCTCGCAGGCGTAAATCTTGCTCATAAAGATCTCAATAATGCTATTTTTTTTCGCGCTAATCTAAGAGGCTGTAATTTCTCCCATTGTAATCTTTCTCATGCTAACTTAAAAGAAAGCGCCCTTGAGAATGCTATTTTCAGCAATGCTATCCTTGATGCTGTTAATTTTGAATACACAAATCTGAACGGCATCCTTTTTCATAAAGTATCAGCAAAAGAATCTTCCTTTAGAGCCTGCAAATTAATCGGTACTAATTTTTCTCAAGCTCAATTACAACAAGCTATCTTTGATGGCGCTGATCTTACCGATGCTATTTTTATTGCTGCAGAATGCCAGGAAACATCTTTCATGGGTGTGACACTCATAAAAACTAATTTTGCTTCCTCAAATTGCACAAAGGCAACCTTCGAAAATTCTAAAGGCAGTGAAACAGATTTTCGCAAAGCTCGTTTACAGAAAGCTAATTTCAATAAATGCGAATTGCAGTATGCACATCTTCAATATGCTAATCTTGAATACGCTTCCTTGAAAAATTCTCAGTTTCTGCATTCACATTTCGTAAATTCGAATTGTTCCAATGCAGATTTTACGGCTTCCTTGATTGAAGATATCGATTTCACAGAATGCAAATTGCATAGAACAATTTTTAGATTCGCTAAATTCTATAATAACAATTTTCTGAAATCTGAAATGTACTTTACCGTATTTTCAAATGCCACCCTTGACGAAGCGAACTTAATGATAGCAGATTTGAAAGAACCATCTTTCGATGAAGCATCCTTAACTAATTGTAAAATGCGCCGCCGTATACTTTCACGTGCTAATTTTCAAAAAGCAAAATTACAGAATGCGGATTTAAAAGAATCGCAATTGGATGAAGCAGATTTTTCTTCAGCTCATTTAGAA
>MFGW01000048.1:12123-12429 GCA_001780385.1 Candidatus Fischerbacteria bacterium RBG_13_37_8
TTCTGCAAAAAAAACTAATTTTGCTTTTATCAAGGCAAAAGGCGCAGATTTCAGTGGTTCTACCCTTGCTTTATGCGATTTTACCTCTGCTAATGTTCAGCATGCTGACTTTAGATTTACTAAATTATTAGGCGCTGATTTAAGCAACACTAATTTTTCTTATGCAAATCTTTCCAACGCTAGCCTTCTCGAGGCAAAATTTAAAAAAACAAAATTAATGGGTGCACGTCTTAAAAAAGCAAAAATTAAAGGATATTTTTTGCCGCGATTATTTTATTCCATAATTAATATTTTTCTTACTCTTAA
>MFGW01000048.1:12458-19733 GCA_001780385.1 Candidatus Fischerbacteria bacterium RBG_13_37_8
TGGAGGAAGAACGAGAGAAAAAAGTGGAACGGATGCTAAATCAGGAAAAAGATTAAAGAAGAAGTCTGTAGGGGCAGACCCATGTGTCTGCTCCATGAGGATAAACATGAATAGAAATGATGCTTTACAATTATTATTTGAGCATACTAAATCTGACAGTTTAAGGAAACATGCTTTTGCTGTTGAAGCTGCTATGCGTCATTTTGCACATTTATTTGGAGAAGATGAAGAAAAGTGGGCAATTGCAGCTTTGTTGCATGATTTTGATTATGAAGAGCATCCCTCTTTAGAAGAGCATCCGCTCTCAGGCACGAGGATTCTTGAATCTTTACATTATCCTGAAGATATTATTCTTGCCATTAAAGGGCATGCTGACCACTTAAAAGTTCCCCGCGAAACGCTCATGGCAAAAACGCTCTATGCAATTGATGAATTAGCTGGTTTTATTATCGCGGTAGCCCTGGTGCGTCCCTCGAAAAAAATTGCCGATGTTCCTGTTTCCTCTGTCAAGAAAAAAATGAAAGACAAGGCATTCGCCCGTAATGTAAATCGTGATGAAATCATCAAGGGTGCGCAGGAACTTAATATGGAACTGGACGCTGTCATCGACAACGTAATAAAATCACTTCAGGCAATAGCTGACACGCTCGGCCTTTAATGATCAATTTGTGCCTTTGTGCATCTGAGGGCGGACACATGAGTGCGCCCCCCACTTAGCATATTCCGCACATTGTGCAGTTAGTCCCTGGACAGGAGCGAGTTGTCTGTTTTTTCAATGCTTTTTTATATTCCCCGTACAAATAATTTTCAGCAAACCTTGATTGTACAGCTTGATGAGGAATTTCACGTATTTTCTTATCAGGATGAAATAACAATTCCTGATAGCAGGTAAGTTTTTCTTTCACCAGGCTTTTCCATTCTCCATTCCTTTCTAATAATTCTTCAAGGAAGTCTGCACAGTTTTCATCTCCCAGGGCAAGCAATGCCTGATAATAGGCTAGTTCAGGCTTCATTATAATATGTTTCACTTCTTTAATCTGTTTCAATTCTCTATGTAAAAAATCAGCTTTTTTATTCAGTACAGGTATCTCACTCATAGCAGCATACTGAAAAGGTGTATTTGGCTTTGGGATAAGATAATTAAAACTTGCATTGATTCGTGTACCATATGGAGTTACCGTTTCTTTAATTTTTTTTATTAATTCAACCGTAGCCTTCAAATCAGATTCTGTTTCTCCCGGTACATCAAGCATGAAATAAAGTTTAATATATTTCACTTTATTCATCGCAAGCTTTTTGCACAAAAAAATAATCTGGTCATTAATCTGAGGTTTATTAATTACCTGTCTCAATTCTTCAGAACCTGTTTCCGGAGCAATAGTAATGCTTTTAATGTTATTGTCTCTTATTAATTTAAAATACTCATCTTCAAAGGTATCGCATTTCAAGGATGAAAAAGCAATTCGTTTATATCCAAGGTTGTTAATCTGTTTTACTATTTCAATAAAGTGAGGATGATCAGTAGAACTGGGTGCTATCAAGCCCACTTTAGCATATGGAATTGAATGCTGTCTATCGGGAAGAGGCAAAGCATTAATAATTTTATCAATCGAATGAATTTTCCATGGAAGTTGAAATGATCCTATCCAACAGAATCTGCACCTGTTGGGACATCCGCGCATTATTTCAATAAGATGCGTATCGGCAAATTCTGTATCCCCGGTAAGAATTTGTGAACTTAGCACCTGGAAAGCATTATCAGGAACATAAAGCACTTTTTTTGGTTTCCCTTCAATCTCATAATATTTTGAGACAAGGAATCCATCTAATTGATAAAATTCTTCCAGGGCTTCTTCCTTGTTTTTGCAGCGACATAAAATATCTATTATGGCCGGCGCTAATTCTTCGCCATCTCCCAGACAAAACACATCGCAGAACGGCATCAAGGGAAAGGGATTTATTGAAGCATAGGCGCCTCCTACTATTACTAAGGGATCCAGTCTATTTCTCTCTTTCCACCTGATTTTAATGCCACTCAACCGCAATGCTTTCAACACATTTACCGCATCAAGCTCGTATGACAATGAAAAAGCAAGCATATTGAATTGACCTAATTTTCTTTTACTTTCAATGGTGCATAGTGGAAGAATTGGTTTTTTTCCTACAAAAAAACGTTCACATACTGCCCTGCCATCTGCATTGAAAATTTTGTAGAGAGATTGAAATCCAAGGTTTGACATCCCTATATAATAAGAATCAGGATATCCCAATGCAATGGAGAGTCCGCCAAATCCTTTTTTTAAAATTACGCCATGTTCTTTTCCCATATTGCATTAATAATATACTAGTTGCTGATACTCTTTTTACGCTGCATCAATTTGACTCGATACAATCGAACCTAATCCAGCTTCCTGAGCAAGGATCAAGAAACGAAGCTGAGTAGGATTCAAACCAAGCAATTTTGCACCAAAAGCGTCTGCCGCAACTGGATCAGTTGATATTGCAACTGTTTTTTTCTCACTTACAAATGCAGGACTCCCGCCTTGCGGTCCATTGCGGGTTAATATTCTGAATCCATCCACTACTGTTAATACCGGACGAACAAATAAGGCAAGATCTACAATTGCTTCATGTACCTGCTGATGCAACTGGTTTCTCGCACCACTGATAATACCAAACCAATTCTTCATTCCCAGCGTGGTTAATGTAAGACTGTGATGTTTAACAATAGGTACATTGATAATTTTATCAACTTCCAAAAGCGGCACAAAAACAGGCCAATTCTTAATAAATTGGCCTTTTATATTAATTTCCTTCATATATCTTTCTTCAGGCATTATGATTTTTCCACCTGCTTCTTCGGCCGCTTGTGCTATTCCACTTCTTTGGTAGCTTCGATTTGCTTCAACACAGGGCACATCACCAACGCGTACTTCTTTTGCTCCTGCTTGCAAACACATTTCTACCAGCGCCTTAATTACTAATGGATTAGTGTTGGCAGCTTGCTGTGGTATCCTATCCCAGCCTATATTTGGTTTTAACGATACAATATCTCCTCTATTAATATATCTTTGCATGCCGCCATACGCTTCTATCGCCTTTTTTGTAATCATGTAAGGATCTTCCCCAGTTGCAACACTTATTATCGAACCTGCCTTCGCTACTAATTTTGGCATTACTTTAAGATCCTGTTCTACAGAAGTTCCTCCGTATTTCCTGTTATGAAAGAAAAATCCTGCTCCACAGGCTATCGATAAACCCCCTGCTAATTTTATTGTCTTAATGATAAAATCGCGTCTTTCCATTCTTCGCCTCGTTGATGAAGGGACAGTCACCTATTTTTTTTAAAAAAAATAGGTGACTGTCCCCATTTTATCTGCAACTATTAATGTAATGCAATTCGCACAAAATGGCAACTTTTAATAATATATTCTTCTTTTCATTGCGAAGCAGCGCTTTTTTCTATATAATAGAACATTAACTGAAGAAAGGAACTAATAATGGCAGATGAACGATTCAGTGAAGAAACTAAATTATTGAGTGGTATTCTTAATTATCTTTTTATTATTCCCGTTATTTTATTCTGCCTGACTTTCTTTTCAGACATGTTTCAAGTAAAAATCAAAGATCAAATACCTCTCATGATAGTTGCTGTTGTGTTCGCACTTATTCCCCTGCTCTTTGGGAAAATGGTCACTCTCATTCATTATGATGAACTGGTAATTCATTTCGGATATGTCGGCTTGATAAAAAAAGTAATTCCTCTTTCTCAGATAGCAAATGCAGAAATTGTGGAATTTAATCCACTGAGAGATTTTGGAGGCTGGGGTATTAGATGTGGCAAATTCAGAGGTGAACTAACAGGATGCTATACTCTATCTGGTAATCGCGGTATTCTGCTCACTCTTAATGAAAGTATAGGTGTATGTTTTGCGCAAACAAAGAGAATTATTATTGCGAGCAAAGAACCAGATCAATTAATTGAAGCTCTATGGAGGTAATCATGTTCCACTACAAAAAATTATTTAAGATATCATGGATGAAAAAGCTTATTTTTTCTTCATTGCTCTCTGTTATTCTTCTCCTTTGCACTATATTGATTGTTAATGCTCACTCGGTTGTTTTAAAAAGCGGCGGAAAAATACAATGCAAGGAAATTATTCACCAGGAGAGCTCAATTATTTGTAAATTTGATGAAAGCCAGATAATTATTAAAATGAATAAAATAAAGGAGATCATCATAAATGATCAGCAGGAATTATATCAAAATAGTTCTTCAAGTGAAGTTCCAATAACAGAAAGTACGTCTTATAATAATTATTCTTCAGGGGATGATGATGAAGAGATTAAGGAATTAGAACAAAATTACCAACGATATAAATCTGAAAAAGCAAAATATGCGCTTGCAAGTGCTTATTCAGAAAAAGCAAATGAATTCTACCTTTCTAAAAATTTCCAAAAAGCGTTAGACTATATTCTTAAACTTGACACATTAATTCCTGATGATTCAATCATCAAATTAAAAGTTGCGTATTGTTATTACCGGTTATCAGATTTATTCATGTCTCAGCAGTATGCACAGGCATCTAAAAAATTCAACAAATCAAATGCAGACGCTTATTTTCTACTCGGGGATATTAATTATGATCAAAATAATCTAAATGATGCTCTTTACCAATGGGAACAAGGTCTGTCCATAAAAAATAATCCTGATTATGAACAAAAATTAGCTCAATTACGGCAGGAGCTGAAAATATCATCAAACTACTTAAAAACATCTACCCAGCATTTCAAGATTAATTTTGATGGAAGTACGCTCCAGGATTCTGTAACAAATCCTATTCTAAATGCACTGGAGGAGCATTATAAAGAACTGACCACTACACTTAATTATTATCCAAGCGAACCCATTACCGTAATATTTTATGCAAACCAGGATTTCAAAGAATTCGTTAACGCACCAGCCTGGTCTGGAGGTTTTTATGACGGTAAAATAAGAATACCGGGTAAAAATATTAAAATAAGTTCAAATGCGTCTACTATTTTAAAGCATGAGCTTACGCATGCTTTGGTTTCAAAAAAGACTAATTTAAATGCTCCGGCATGGTTACATGAAGGCTTAGCAGAATATTTTCAAGCTGCAAAAACAAGTTTTTCAATGAATCTTGTGGAATTACCCTCAATAGTAACCTTTCCTGAATCATTTAGAGATTTTGATGTTGAGCAGGCAAAGTTACTTTATGCTAAATCCTTATCATTTGTCAGTTATTTAATTCAGCAGTATGGGATGTGGAAAATACTATTATTTCTTGATGAGCTTGCCGGGGGGAAAAATACCAAAGATGCTTTCAGCGCTGCGTATATAGAAGATCTCCCAGATGTAGAACAAAAATGGACTAATTACGTGATTGCGCTCCATTAAAAATTAATCAACCAAAGGTCTTCCTTCTGCATCATATTTAAATTGATCGGTCAATATTAAAATACCTTCAATTAATCCCCAGATTGCACCAAAGCCACAGGTGAAAAGTGTCACCAGAATTTGAATAATGCCGGTTCCGATATAACCAAGGTAAAATCTATGAACTCCCAATCCTCCTAAAAAGATGCCAAAAAGACCCGCAGCAATTTTTGATTTAAACTCTCCTTTTCCTAACCTGCTTCCGCATTTTATGCAAAAATCCGCAGCGGGATTTGTATCAGCACCACATATCTGGCAATGATTTCCTCCTCGTCCAGTTGGAACACCACAATTTACGCATATTACCGCTGCATCTAAAATTTCTTTACCACACGTTCGACAATACATAATGCCTCCATTATGATAATTATAGCATAAATAATATTTTTTGATGATTCATTCTGCTATCATCGAAAATATTATCTTTCTTCATATAAACATAACGCATTTCTCCTGGATTTTGTTCATTAATTTATGTTTCATGTTCTTGCTGGCTTGGCTCCTCCTATTCTATCCCCTGTACGCTGCTCACCATTCCCTACCCCAAACAAGTCGGAACCCAAAGGGAAAAACCACAGAGAACCTAGTGCTCACCCAGTAGGGTGAGCACTAGGTTCTCTGTGGTTCAATTTTTTTTTTGTCAAAAATGCAAGAATTTCACCATCCAGGCACTAGTCCCCAGTCTCTACCCCCCATTTGCCTCTTGCCTCTACGATAGCTGAAAGGCTATAATAGTACTACCATGAAAATTGCTTTTGTTGTACAAAGATATGGACTGGAAGTTAATGGCGGTGCTGAACTTCATTGCAGATATGTTGCTGAAAATCTGCATAAAAATCATGAAGTCGAAGTTCTTACTACCTGTGCATTGGATTATATCACCTGGCGTAATCATTATGAACAAGGTTTTTCTTTTATCAATGGCATCCCGGTGAGACGATTTAAAGTTAATAAAAAAAGGGAACCAATTAAATTTGGGAAAATACAAAACGCTATTTTTAATAAACCACATTCAATCGATGATGAACTGACATGGATTAACGAAGAAGGTCCTTTTGCACCTTCGCTCATTGATTATCTCAATGCTAATGAAAAAGATTATAATTTTTTTATCTTTTTTTCTTACCGTTATTTCCATAGTTATTATGGAATAAAAGCAGTGCCTGCCAAAAGTATATTAGTTCCCACGGCGGAACGTGACGGTGCTATTTCGCTTACTATCTTCAAAGAACTGTTCAACCTCCCGCGTGCAATTATTTATAATTCTCATGAAGAAAAAAGATTAATTCAGGCGCATACGAATAATTATAAGGTTCCAGGAGATATAGTAGGCATAGGTTCTGTCATTCCATCATGGATACGCAAAGAACGATTTAGGGAAAAATATCACATTGAATTTCCTTATTTATTATACATCGGGAGAATTGATGAAAATAAGGGTTGCAAGGAATTAATAGAATATTATCTTCACTATTACCAGGAGACAAACAGTTCGGTTCATCTTTTGCTTATAGGAAATTCTGTAATTAATATACCATCACATGCACAAATTCATCATTTAGGTTTTCTTCCCGACGAAGATAAATTCAGTGCACTTGCATCATCGGAATTTCTCATCATGCCTTCCTATTTTGAAAGTTTATCCATGGTGTTGCTTGAGGCATGGGCTTTAGGCAAAGCAGCGCTTGTGAATGGAAAATGCGAAGTTTTAAAAGGGCAATGTATAAGGAGTAATGCAGGTCTTTATTACACCAGTTATTTAGAATTCAGGGAATTGATGGACACATTGCTGACTGACAATAATTTACAAGACA
>MFGW01000048.1:19745-22893 GCA_001780385.1 Candidatus Fischerbacteria bacterium RBG_13_37_8
ATGATGGCAGTACTGACCGCACAAACGAGATTGTTTGTGAAATGCAGAAGGAGTGCAATGCATTAAAACTGATCCGAAATTATAAAAATTTTGGCAAGGGAAAAGCATTGCAAAGAGGAGTAGCCGTTGCCTGTGGAAATGTTATTGTAATTTACGATGCCGATGCTGCAACACCTGCAAAATATATAACAGCATATGCTCCACTAATAGAAAAACAGGAATATGATGTAATCATTGGATCACGTGAACTTGGTCTTCGGGAGGGGTACAAAGTAACGTATTCTCGCCGCCGAAGATTATCCGGGAGAATATTTGCTTTTTTGACGCATCTTGTTATTGCATCATATTTAGATACGCAATGTGGCTTCAAACTATTCAGCAGGGATGCTGCTCATCATTTATTTTCTTCATTATTACAAAAAGGGTATGTCTGGGATATAGAATTATTATCACTAGCCCGGCATTTTAAGTACAAGGTAAAGGAAGTACCTATAGAATGGTACGATCAACCAGGAAGTAAAGTAAATTTATTTAAAGATGCTATCATTATGATATCGCAATTATTTCAAATAAAACTGCGCTTAAGACAGATAAACAAAGAAAAATGGATTAAAGGTATTCATTGCATTATATGCAATGGAAACTATTGGAAGGAGATAAAAACTATAGATAAATGGACTATTGTAAAATGTGGAATATGTGGATTAGCAATTACTCATCCTACGTTATCACCTGAAGATCTGGCTCAATTTTATAATCAGGATTATTTCATGAATGGTTCACGATCAGCAGGGTATCATGATTACCTGGTATGGAAAAAGTGCATAGAGAAAACATCTCTGAAAAGATTGCAATTAATAAGAAAATTTGTACCTCAACAGGGTAATTTATTGGAGATCGGGTGTGCAACTGGTTATTTTCTCGACATGGCTCAAAAAGAAGGCTGGAAAATCACAGGAGTGGAAATAAGCGATTGGGCAGTAGTTCTGGCGAGACAACAGCTTGGTCACGATATTATTATACACGCACCTATTGAAGAAGCACTTCACTCTATGAAAAATAAAAAATTCGATGTGATTATAGCATGGGATGTTCTGGAACATATTATTGAGCCGCAAAAATTATTGCCTCTTCTCGGAGAATTTCTTGCTCCCAACGGCATTCTGGCAATAACTACTCCTGACACTGAGGGCTTGCTTGCAAAAATAACGGGCAAACATTGGATAAATTACGACAAAGTACCGGAACATGTTTATTTTTTCGGGAAAACAAATTTATGCCAGCTCTTTGATCAGAAGGATTTTACTATCCTGAAAGCCGTAAGTCATGGCAAACATGCACCCATCGGATTCCTTCTTGGACGTTTCCTGGAAATCTTTTTTATTAAGGTGCCTGCTCTTAAAGAAAATAATATGCTCAACCAATTTGGACTTTATTGTAATCCTACAGATATTACTCTTTTAATTTGTCAAAACAGAAGAAAACAGGATCCCCCCGCACTCTAATACATCTTTTACTCATTGCACATTAAGTGCTCTATAATTATTTTTTTATATCAGTTTCTCTTATTTTTTCAAAACGATTTCTTAGAGATGTTTGTGGAGTAGGGCTCTTTTCAGTTCTTCTATTGCCTTGGTAATTTTTATTTCTCTTGGGCAGGCATCGACACAATTAAATATGGTTCTGCACCTCCAGATACCATTGAGATCATTAACAATTTCTAATCGTTCATCTGCTCCATGATCTCTGCTGTCAAAGATAAAACGATGAGCTTGCACTAACGCAGATGGACCTAGATACATACTGTTCCACCAAAACGAAGGACAGGAAGAAGTACAGGAAGCACATAGGATACATTTAGTAGTGTCATCAAATATTTCTCTGTCTTCAACACTTTGCAAACGTTCATGCGTTGGTAATGAATCATCATTTATCAGATATGGCTTTATGCTTCTATATTTTTCAAAAAATGGCTCCATGTCAACAATTAAATCCTTAATAACACGCAATCCCCTGATCGGTTTTATCGTAATATGACTTCCAACATTCTGTATTAATACCTTGCATGCCAATTTATTAACTCCGTTAATCTCCATTGCATCCGATCCGCATATACCATGAGCACATGATCTTCTATAAGAAAGCGTACTATCCTGATACCATTTTATTATATTGAGTCCATCTAAAATCCTATCCGTAGGTTCAACTTCAACATCATAATCTTTAAAGTATGGTTTCTTGTCTTTTTCCGGGTCAAATCTTAATATTTTATAAGTAACTTTCATCCTATCCCTCCTTAATATTTTCTCTCTTTCGGTAAATATTTAGTAATGACTACGGGTTTATATCGAAAATCAATTTTATCTCCTGCTTTATAAGCCAGTGTATGTTTCAGCCAATTTGTATCATCTCTTTTTGAAAAATCTTCCCGGTAATGTGCTCCTCTGCTTTCAGTTCTATTCACAGCGCTTTCTACTAACACACTTGCAAGTTCAAGCAAGAATCCTAATTCTAATGCTTCAAATAATTCCATATTAAATTGTTTACTTTTATCACCAAGTGCAATATTTTTATAGCGTTTCTTCAATTCAAGCAATTTATTTTTTGCATTGATAAGCATTTTTTGATTTCTGTAGACCGATGCATTATCCATCATATCATTTTGCAGTTCCAGTCTTATTTTAGCTACTGATTCAGTACCAGTACCTGAATAGAGATCGCTGATAGTTGCTTGAATCCCATCTTCTGGCTTTTTAGGAAGTGGGATAAAATCTGTATTTTTAACATACAGCGCAGCATGTTTACCAGATCTTCTACCAAAGACAACGAGGTCTACAAGTGAATTTGTGCCAAGTCGATTAGCACCATGAACAGAAACAGTGGCACATTCACCTGCTGCGTACAAGCCAGGCAGTGGTGTATTCTTTTCATCCATAATAACTCTTCCATCTACATCAGTAGGGATTCCTCCCATGGTATAATGCGCGGTCGGCTGTATCGGAACCGGATTCACCGAAGGATCTATTCCGAGATATGTCCTGACAAAATCAGTAATATCCGGTAATTTTTCATCCAATACTTTTTTGCCCAAATGTGTTAAATCCAAGTGCACATAATCTTTTCCATCGATTCCGCGTCCTTCTTTTAC
>MFGW01000048.1:23114-24329 GCA_001780385.1 Candidatus Fischerbacteria bacterium RBG_13_37_8
TTGTGTCTTATCGTTTGCTGATATAAAGTCTGAAGAATCATATGACCTGTTCTATCCGCAGCATAACAAGCTCTTTTCACGGGACCTTGTCCTTCATGATGTGTATGTCCGCCAAATCTTCGCTGATCAATTTTTCCTTCCGGCGTTCTATTAAATGGTAATCCCATCCATTCTAATTCAAGAACACATTCTACTGCATCGCGTGCAAGTATTTCACATGCATCCTGATCCGCGAGATAATCGCTTCCTTTTACTGTGTCAAACATGTGCCATTCCCATGAATCCTCCTCACAATTTCCTAAAGCAGCTCCTATGCCACCCTGTGCTGTACCTGTATGCGAACGCGTCGGATATATCTTGCTTAACACTGCTACTTCAGCTTCTCCAGCTACTTCCAACGCCGCTCTTAATCCCGCTCCTCCAGCTCCTACTATAACTACATCATATTTATGATACATTGTTTTCCTCCTTATGCCTATGCGTTATATGAAAATAGAAATATTGAACCAACAACATAGAAAATAAACGCTAACGTGTATATAGCCGATACTAAAAACAATCTCCAGCATTTGCTGTGTACATAATCATCTACAAGCCATTTTATACCATTTAAACCATGAAATAACGCCAGCGTAAGTAATATGAAATCATATGCTCTCCAGCCTATGCCTTCAAATCTTTGTTTAACAAATTCAGCAGCTCCTACTCCATCCCAATTTACCATCTCATCCACATTAAAATATACATGCATTATGAATAAATGACCTAATGCCATCAGCAACAAAACTACACCAGATATCCTCATAAAATACCATGAATACATTTCAAATCCGCCTGCTGGTTTTGCTCTACCACCTACAGAAAAAGTTGTTTTTTTCCACATCGCTTCCCTCCTTTATATTGATATCGTTGATAACATGTAAATTGCAGCAGGAATATATATTATTATGTACAGCACGAGCTCTATATAAAATAACTGCTTTTGATAATCTGCACCCTTCGACCACAAATTGACAAGTATAATTCTTATTCCATTCAAAGCATGAAATAGCACCATCCCAACTAATAGTATTTCTCCTAATCGAAACAAGGGATGCGTATATAATTCCATCACTTCATTGTACAGCGCTTCACTCCAACCTAAAACTACAGTATCCATTATATGAATTAACAGGAATAATCCTACTCCTACTCCTGTCACTCGGTGAAGAATCC
>MFGW01000048.1:24343-28268 GCA_001780385.1 Candidatus Fischerbacteria bacterium RBG_13_37_8
ATTCCACCTTTGTACATATCTGGAACCTCCTTTTTATAAAATTTTTTTTGATTATCTATTGTAAACCTACTTGATTTTTTTTTCAATTCCTTTTCAAGTAAGCATTCAGTTTTCTTCAAAATGACCTATAAAGTTGAAAGGTTAAGGTTGAGAAAAGGTCAAATAATAATTCCCCCACTTTTTCTAAACCTAAACCTCTTCTCAACCGTGACCTCAACTTCATCCTCGACCTTTCTTAACCTCAACCTTAACCTTTATACCATCGTATATTGGTTGTAAAGTACATCTCTCTTTGCCGGAATATAACCCGCTTCTTTTATTAGATATATCAATTCAGCTTCTGTTGCTATATAGGAATTACCAGCTGCCCGGACAACATTTTCCTCCATCATAATACTTCCTATATCATCCGCTCCAAATTCCAGTGCAAGCTGTGCTATCTTAGGTCCCTGTGTTACCAGTGAAGCTTCAATATGAATAAAATTATCAAGATATATCCGTGCAATAGCAAGTGTTTTTAAATAATCAACTGCGGACGTCTCTGTTATTCCTTGATTTGCATGCTCCATCTCACGCAATCGACGACATGTACTTATCTTAGCCTCTTCTTTCATTTTTAAATCCAACGGGTCTGTCTCAAATAACAATTCATTATTCCCTACTTTGTGCCTCTGTGCCTCTGTGCCTCTGTGCCTTTCTTCTCTGTTTGGCTGGTAGGTCCATGGTATGAAAGCAGTGAATCCTTTTGTGCGATCCTGCAATTCTCTCAATAATGATAAATGCATAATTCTATCAGTATAATTTTCAATCCCTCCAAACATCATTGTTGCAGAACTTTTTACTCCTTGCATATGAGCTTTTTCCATAACCATTAACCACTCAGACGCAGTACATTTTAATGGACTCACTTCCCTTCTGATTTCATCTACTAATATCTCTGCCCCCCCTCCAGGAATTGAACTTAATCCGGCATCTTTGAATAATTCAATAATGCCTTCCACCGCAATATTTGAATTCCTTGCTATATGAAGGATCTCGGGCGGAGAAAATGCATGAATGTGCATATCAGGAAATTCATCCTTGATTGTTTTCAAAAGTTCTATAAAAAAATCTATTTTACAATCTGGATGCAGCCCTCCCTGCAATAATATGGCATTTGTTCCCACTACCATTGCCGCCCTAATTTTCTCCCGTATCTCTTCTGTCGTTAAAACATATGCATCAGAATCTTTCATGTTTCTTGAAAAAGCACAAAATGAACACATGCTGATACAGACATTGGTATAATTAATATTCCGGTAAAGTACATAACTGACTACCCGGTCAGCTTTTCTTAACCCTCTCGCTGCTTGCGCAAGCCTGCCTATCATAAGTATATCATCAGATTGAAATAATTCTAACGCATCATGCTCTGCTATGCGTTCACCCTTCTCTATCTTTGCCTTGATACGTTCCTCTATCATCTCTTATTTATACATCTATAAAATGCACAGAACTTACCTTCGGTAATAATTTGAGCTGAAATGCCATTTCAAAAAATAACTTTATCGCTTTCACTCCATCAAATCCTAATTCATAAGCAAGATTTTCCTTAAAATAATCCTTTACCGCATCGACTGGCAAATGCCATCTTTTACTCGCATCATCACATAATTCCTCAAAATTCGCCATGCCGGTTGTGTAAGCCTTCTTTATTATTCTTACATTTTTTCTCATATCTATATTCTTTTCAAGCATCCAACTTGCAAATACAATGGGTAGTTTTACCCATTCCACCCACTCGGCAGCAAGATCATATACATATTCGAATCGTTCCTTCACTAAAAAATTCTTATCTCCGATCATCATGTAACCAAATTCATCATTAATCTCTTTTATTTCTGATACATCGCCTTTGAAAAATGTCAGCTTGTGCTTCTTGTATTTTAAACTTAAAATAATTTTCAATAAGATAACTGAAGTTCTTGAATCCTGATCCACAACCACATCATAAATACTATCAATTTTTGAGTTGGAGTACAACTTGACAGTTCTTACATGGCCTCGACTTGCAATGCATGGATTAAGCAATATTGCTATATCCTGATGATAGGCATACGTAGAGATTGGCATCACGCCACCTTCTACTTTATTTTGGAGCAATAGTGATGCACATCCGGCTGGAGTGGTTTTGGTTATCTCTATATCATATTGATTCATCTCTTTTTCAAAATACCAGATGAGGGGGTACGTATTTAAAAATTCAGTTACTGCTAATTTCATAATGCTTTTATTATCTCTCTATATTCTGTTTTGATTTTTTTAATTCTTTTTAACATCACCATTCCATTTAAAAACGATGGAAGCAGTTTCATATATTAAAAATAATGCCAGGCAAAATAAAAGAATAGCAATTATTCCAATTAAACTCAAGGCATATTTTAAAATAAGCATGAATAGTGAAGAAAGTGTTACGACAAGCATAAAAAGCATTGGAAAAAGGATAAACAGGGAGCCGGTATATTTTTTTCTCAGCCAGACATATATAACCAGCAATGCTAATGCGCCAAGCAATTGATTTGTAGAACCAAACAGGGGCCAGATTATTTTCCAAGCCGGTATATTATTTCCCTGGGGATCTTTGAAATTCATAAAAATCATTATACAGGGTATGATAATTGTAGCAAGTGTTCCAACAATTCTCCCGCTTGCTCCCTTGAGGGAAAAAAATTCTTGAAAAACATACCGGCCAATTCTTGTAGCAGTATCAAGTGTCGTTAAAATAAAAGCAGAAAGTGCAAGCAGGCCAAAATGAACACCTTGCTGGGGATCCAGGTGAAATGTTGAGAAGAATTTTCCCATTGCTGAGGCAAAGATCATAAGAGGTTGTTGTTTCAACATTTCGCTTTGAGTAGTTAGAAATGCTACTGCTGCAATTGCAATTACTGCTACAATTCCTTCCAGAAGCATTGCTCCATAACCTATTACTAATGCATCACTTTCCTTGTTCAACTGCTTGGAGGAAGTACCTGATGCTACTAAAGAATGAAAACCTGAAATAGCACCACATGCCACTGTTATGAATAAAACTGGAAACATTAATCCCAGGGCGGGTGCATTGAATCGCACAAAATAGGGATAGTGTATTTGAGCATCTCCAAACAATATTCCTATAATACCAAAAAAGACGCAGGCATAGAGCAAAAAGGAAGAGAGATAATCCCTGGGCTGAAGCAGTAACCAGACTGGTAAAATCGAAGCGACCGCACAATATACAAGCAGAATAAGCGACCAGAGTTTTCCTTCCTCAAGGGGGACAACAATAACAGATGATATATCCAGTGGCAATAATTGACCAGCAAAAATAACTACAAACACAAGTGGCACAAACACTGCCGATGCTGCTGCTAAATTGAGCTTGAACCGGTATAAAGATAATCCAAACAATACCGCTAATAGAATATAAAAAAGCGATGAAGTAGCAACTCCACCATCCTGAACGAACGTTACCGAGGTAAGATCCACAAATACAACCACTATATATATTAAGGCAAGCCAGACAAACAAAAGAAATAATTTCTGAGCTTTTGGGCTCAGGTATTCTTTTGCTATATCCGCTATCGAACGGGCATGATGTCTTATAGAGGCAACCAATGAAGAAAAATCATGAACTGCTCCTATAAAAATACAACCTATCAGTACCCATAGCAATGCAGGAAGCCATCCAAATGCTATTGCAGCTATGATTGGACCCACAATTGGACCAGCGCCTGCTATTGAAGAAAAATGGTGACCCAGCAAAACAGCTCTGTGCGCTGGCACGTAATCTATACCGTCATACATGCGGTGTGAAGGAGTTTCTATTTTATTATTAAGACGATACTTTTTTGCAAGGTATTTTCCATAGGTAAAATAAGCAACAACAAAAGAAATAAACGAAATGATA
>MFGW01000048.1:28282-28589 GCA_001780385.1 Candidatus Fischerbacteria bacterium RBG_13_37_8
AACAAAAATAATATGCAGGATTTCTTGCGAAATGTCAACGCATCCAGATTCTATTTGACGATCTTTTCATATCATAGTATATTAGTATAAATGAAGAAAAAGAGCACTCTAAAAAAAATACTTGTCATTTGCAGTTATCTTCTCGTTGTAGCCATTGGAAGCGGAGCTGCTGTTTTTATTTCTGAATTGGAAGAACTTCCTGATGTAAGAAATTTAGAAAAATATAAACCTATATTACCCGCACAGGTTTTTGACAAGGAAAATCATTTAATACATGAATTCGCTGTAGAAAAGAGAGTATTAATCA
>MFGW01000048.1:28596-29055 GCA_001780385.1 Candidatus Fischerbacteria bacterium RBG_13_37_8
GGACATTCCAAAAATTGCACAGGATGCTATTGTAGCTGTTGAAGATGCAAATTTTTGGAAGCATACCGGTGTTTACCCAATGGCAATTTTACGTGCTTTTGTGAAAAATATACGGGAACGTAAAGTAGTGCAGGGAGGAAGTACTATTACACAGCAACTTGCTACTTTGCTTTTTCTTAATCGTGAAGTGACCTACCGCCGAAAACTAAGAGAAGCATTCCTCGCCATTCAAATTGAACATAATTACTCCAAGGAAGAAATTCTTACTCTGTACTGTAATCAAGTCTTTTTTGGTCATGGTATTTACGGTATGGAATCAGCAGCAAATTTCTATTTCAACAAACACCTGAAGGAGGTAACTCTGGAGGAAGCAGCTCTTCTTGCCGCTATCCCTAAAAAAGCAGCAGACTATTCACCCATCCTTAAACCTAAAAAAGCTAGAATGAGAAGAGATCATGT
>MFGW01000048.1:29120-38442 GCA_001780385.1 Candidatus Fischerbacteria bacterium RBG_13_37_8
CTATTAAACTGGCTCTTACACCACAGGATAAAGAAAGTGCTGCTTACTTTATAGAAGAAGTAAGAAAACAAATTGAACAAAAATATGGCTACGATGGACTTTACACCAATGGCTTAAAAATATATACGACTCTTGATTCAAGATTGCAAGCAACTGCTGAGAAAGCTGTGAGAAATGGATTAATTACTCTTCAAAAAGCAAAGAAATGGAAAACTGATCTTCCACATGTTACTTTTAAGAATCAAGACGAATTATTCGGTATTTCTTTTAAAGAATGGAATCAGGAACTTGTAGAAGGAGCAATTTTGCCCGCATTGGTAACCGTCATTACTCCCCAGGAAATTTTATTGAGGATTGAAGATTACATGATAACCCTTACGCCAAAAGACTGGGCATGGACAAAAGTAAAAACAAGCAACAAGCTTGTTAAGACAGGTGACATTGTTTTAATAGGGATTAAACAAATTGACAGGGAAAAGAAAACCATAACTGCATCCCTCGAAGTAGAACCAGAAATTGAAGGAGCATTAGTCAATATTGAAATTGGAACCGGAAAAATCAGAGCAATGGTAGGTGGTTACAGTTTTTTACGCTCAAAATTTAATCGGGCAACTCAGGCATTTCGACAGGCAGGTTCTGCAATAAAACCTTTTGTCTTTGCAGCAGCATTCGAAAAAGGATTTACCCCATCGGATTTAATTGAAGATGCCCCTATTACTTTTGTAGATCCCTCCACTCATCAAGTATGGTCTCCTCAAAATTATACTGGTAATTTTCTTGGAACAATGACTCTCCGAACTGCTCTGGAATTATCAAGGAACACTACCTCGGTTCGACTATTGAATAAAATAGGCGTGAACAGTTTAATTGATATTGCAAAAAGAGCACATATTTCTTCTCCTATTCAGCCTTACCTGTCATCAGCTTTAGGAGCTTCAGATGTCACACTTCTTGAGTTGTCAGGCGCTTATACTGCATTTGCTAATCAGGGAATTTATGTTCAACCTTACTCTATAGAAAAAATTATTGACCTGCAAGGTAATATTGTCGAGGAGCATTATCCTATCTTATCAGAAGTGATGTCTTCTGAATCAGCATTCCTGTTAACTTCGGTTCTTGAGGGTGTAATTCAGCGTGGAACAGCGATAAAAGCTAAATCTATGACGCATAAACTTGCTGGAAAAACTGGCACTACCGATGAATTCACAGATGGCTGGTTCATAGGATACAGCTCTTCAATATTGACCGGTGTATGGGTAGGCTATGATGAAAAGAAAAGCCTCGGGAAAAATCAAATAGGTTCAAAAGTAGCTCTGCCTATTTGGATGGATTTCATGCAACAAGCATTAGCTGATACACCGCATGAAGATTTCAAAGTTCCTTCAGATATCATCTTTGTTCTCATTGACAAACATACTGGATTGAGAGCATCGCCAGATTGCTCAGCGGTGATTTTAGAAGCTTTTGTCAAAGATACTGAACCAACCGAATACTGCTCGGCTTCACGGCATATTCATGGTCCTTCTCAAAAAATAGCTACTGATGAAGAACTCAAAGATTTAGATTAATAAGCTACCTATACTGTATTAAAACATATGAAGGTGAAACCTGGTATAGATAATTTACTTGATAACTATCAAAACCTGCTTAAAGGTAAAAAAATAGGACTGCTGGTCAACCACTCTTCAATTAATTCAAAATTTCATAATTCCATTTCATTAATAAAAAATAGTTCATTATGGCATCTCGGTGCTATTTTTGTACCGGAGCATGGTTTCTATGGGGACAAAGAATACATGGACGATGTTGAATCCTATTATGATCCATATCTTCAACTTCCTGTACATAGCCTCTACGGTAAATACCTGAAACCTACACCTGAAATGCTTGCCGGCATTGATACGCTTATATTTGATCTTCAGGATGTAGGAGTCAGATACTATACCTATGCCTCAACACTAAGTTATTGCATGGAAAAATGTGCTGAATTGAATAAAGAACTGTTTGTTCTTGACAGGCCAAATCCATTAAATGGAACTATTATACAGGGAACAATGCTGGAGCAAGGATTTGAATCTTTTGTGGGTGAATTACCACTCCCGGTAAGGCATGGTTTTACCATCGGGGAACTTGCCTTATTTATCAATGATTACAAAAATTATAACACTTTATTAACTGTTATTCCCATGAACAATTGGCGCAGAAAAATGTGCTGGCAACATACTCATCTGCATTGGATACAACCCTCTCCAAATATGCCCGATTGGAAAACAACAATGTATTACCCGGGAATTTGCCTGTTTGAAGGCACAAATATTTCTGAAGGTCGCGGTACAACTAAACCTTTTGAAATTATAGGCGCACCATGGATTAATCCGTTTACTTTTGCTCAGCATGTGAATTCACTTGATTTGCCTTATATAACTGCACTCCCTTTATACTTTACGCCTAAATTCAGCAAATATGCTCACCAACAATGCGGGGGTATACAATTATGCGTTCATTCATTAAAAGCTGATACTTTTATCGCTGCTGCCAAAATAATTCATTATCTCTATCAAACATATCCTGATTATTTTCAATGGAGATTACCCCCTTATGAATTCAATGAAACGATTATGCCCTTTGATTTGCTTATCGGAACCAACAAACTGCGTGTTGCAATCGAAAAAGAACACTGCATAAATGATCTATTAAATGAACTCTGCCTTCCCCTGAAAGTTTTTAAAAAGAATAAAGAAGCTTTTCACCTCTACAAATAATTATCCCGTTTTTTTCAAATCCAAAAGCACTAGTTTTGCAACTGCCTTTAAACTTTCAAACACCCCTATGCCTTTTGTAGCTACTGCCTCAAATACCATCTCACCTTTCTTTTGTATCTTCCTTGCTATTTCATCTAGCGGCAATATATTAGGTAGATCACGTTTATTCAATTGAAGGATATACGGTATGTTCATGAGATCATATCCCTGTTCCTTTAAATTAATTTCAAGATTATAAACACTCTCTTCATTCGCTTCCATTCTTTCAAGTTGAGAATCTGCAACGAAAATAATCCCATCAACTCCCTTAAGAATAAGTTTACGGCTGGCATCATAGAATACTTGGCCTGGAACTGTATAAAGATGAAACCTTACTTTAAATCCTCTCACCGTTCCTAAATCTAAAGGAAGAAAATCAAAAAATAATGTTCTGTCTGTTTCTGTTGCAAGAGATATTAATTTACCTTTCGTATTTGGATTTGTTTTATCATAGATAAATTGAATATTAGTAGTCTTGCCTCCCAACCCAGGACCATAATAAACAATTTTGCAGTTTATCTCTCTTGCTGCATAATTTATAAATGTCATCGCTCAGATACCATACTTAGTAAATATTCTAAAGGATTTAGAGAGAAGTAATAATATTGCATTACATTTTCTTCTCAACAAATAACATTCATGCATCAGGTAAATGCATATGAAATGTTATTCGCTGAATAGAGAGTCGATATCTTCATCTGTTATTTCTGCAAAAGGAGATTCAAGACCAGCTCCCATAGCTTCTTTTTCCTTCTCTAATTTCTCCATTATCTTGGTGAACACTAATTCTAAATCTCCAGTAGCTCTCTTTACTCTTAATCGAACTAAGCCAAGCGAAGATTTGCTGTCAAATATTACCACTAATATTATCCTTTTACCCACAGAGGATATATGAATATTATCTCTCGCTCCCTCATGAAATAAAATTCTGAATTCAGGTTCACCAAGCAATTTTGCCAATCCATCGGTCGCTGCAACATTGCCGGCTGTTAACGAAGCTAATGATGTTGTATCAACATTATCTAAGTCACCCTGGTAAGCTATTTGGGAGCCATTTCTGTCCACTAAAAATACCATCCTAGCATTTGCATCATCTTTCAGTTTTGAAAGTATTATCTTGATTTGTTGAAATTCCTCTTCATACAATACAAATTCTGCCATATGCTCCCCTTATTGTAATAATTTTGCTCCTCGCAGCTTCTTTGAACTAATTTGTATTCTTCTTCTTGTCATACTAATCTAAAATATATCATTTTCTCCTTTTTTGCAAGTGCAACTCTCTTTCAGCCTTTGCTGAACTGCTTCATCACGTTCTCTGTTTTTTTTCATAAGTCTATTCGCATGTATTGTTTAAAGGCTTATTATACCACAATATTTATTTAAGTAAAACAATGCACTCCGAGCCAAAAATATTTGAAAATTTCAAATAAAATTACTTGCCTTAGAATAAACCCGGTGGTAAGCCAAATTGACCCATAAATGATTGCATCTTCATGGCTGTTTGTTCATCGACCTGTCGCGAAGCTTCATTAACTGCCGCTAATATTAAATCTTGCAGCATATCGCTATCTTCAGCTTTAATTACCTCGGATTCTATTTTAATGGAAATTAAACGCTTGGTTCCATCCATTTCAACTGTTACCATTCCACCTCCTGAACTTGCAGATACCCGTATGCTCCCAAGTTGCTCCTGGTATTGCTGGATCATATTTATCATTTGATTTTTCTTAATCATATTCGCTGTCTCCTCATTTTGAAATTATTGTATTGCACATAATCCCTTAATGAATCAGGAACAGGCTTGCTCGAAATGCCTATAATATCGCTATTGAAAATCTCGAGCATATCATAAAGCATTCATTCTAAAGCCTGTTCCTGATTGCTCCATAATATGTTAGGCAGAATAATTATAAAATCCACGGCCTGACTTTCTTCCAAGAAAACCAGCATTCACAAGTTTCTTCAGTACTGGACACGGTCTGTATTTAGGATCTCTGAATCCATCATACAGTACTTCCAGGATATCAAGACAAACATCCAATCCAATAAAATCTGCTAATTCCAATGGACCCATCGGATGATTCATGCCTAATTTCATTACTGAATCAATCGCTTCTGCTGTCGCAACACCTTCCATATAAGAAAATATTGCTTCATTTATCATCGGCATCAGTATCCGATTGGAGATAAATCCTGGAAAATCATTTACTTCGATAGGACTTTTTTCCAATTGCTTTGCAAGTTCTATTACAGTATGTACCGTTTCATCATTCGTAGCAATACCCCTGACTACTTCTACTAATTTCATAACCGGAACCGGATTAAAGAAGTGCATTCCTATAAATTTGTCAGCTCTCTTTGTATTAGCAGCTAATTTTGTAATTGAAATAGATGAAGTATTCGTAGCAAAAATAATCTCTGGCTTGCATATTCCGTCAAGTTCCTTTAATAATTTAGCTTTTATTTCATAATTTTCTGAAACCGCTTCAATAAAAAGATCTGCTTTTGATAACTCCTGCAGTGAAGTCGTAAAGGTGATACGTTCCATCACCTGTTTCTTCTCATCTTCTGTCATCTTCCCTTTCTGAACTTTTCTATCCAAACTGGAGCTTATTCTTTTCATACCCTTTTGCAATAATTCATCGGCAGGCTCAACTGCAATTACCATATATCCTTTTTCTGCAAAAATCTGTGCTATTCCGCTTCCCATTGTTCCTAATCCTGCTAATCCTAATGTTTTCATAAAAGCTGGTACCTCCTCAATAATATATTTTTATTGTTTGCTTCTTCTGCTACTGTTTATTATATTCATCTGGCACATTCTTAAGAAATTCTGCACTTTCTTCCGGTAAGGCTGAATTAATGAACATACCTGAACCCAGTTCAAAACCTGCTGCCTTAGATACACGAGGCACAATTGAAATGTACCAGTGAAAATACTCTAATTCTGATTCATACGCTAACAAAGTACGAATTACCATATTATATGACGGGTCATTAAGTCCAGAAAATAGTTTTGTCAGAATACTTTTAACTACGCCTGCTAATTCATTCATTTCCTCTTCATCGATTTTTGCAAATGTCGAATTATGCCGGCGTGGAAATACCCATATATGAAAAGGAGAGAGTGCAGCATACGGTACAAATACAACAAAATGTTTTGTCTGCATTATAATTCTTGAATTATCATGTAATTCATCATCTATTGTTTTACAGAAAATACAAGCACCGGTGTCTTCATAAAAATGTAAATAAGCATTGAGACGATCTCTGATTTGCATAGGTACAATAGGCGTTCCAATAATTTGAGAATGAGGATGAATGAGGGATGTTCCTGCATCTTCACCATGATTCTTGAAAATAATGAGATGCTGAATTATCGGATTATCAGATGAATTCAATAAAATAATCTTGTATGTCTTAGTAATATGCTGCATTTGTTCAATATCGAGCATTGGCATTATGGCATTATGTCTTGGAGTTTCCACTAAAACATCATGCAAACCTACTCCTGAAACGCAACGCTTTAAACCTACGTATTCCTTCGAAATTGACTCGCCGGGCGCTAATGCATAAAATTTGTTTGGAATCACACGTATTTTCCACGATGTGCTTTCTCCAACACGATATTTCTCCGGGGGCGTTTTTCCTTCATTACCAGGACAAAATGGACAACTTATTTCATGTTCCGGCAACGGTTCCTTGTCCTTCTTTTTTACAAATTCATGCGGTCTTTTGGCTCTTTCTTTTGAAAGTATTACCCATTCACGACTGATTAAATTTAATCTTACTTCTGACATCTCTAATGCCTCACTTGCTTGTTCATTTTATCAAACTTATCAAAAACACTTTCTAAAGTCAATGTGAATAAATAATGAATTTTATCTCTCCCTGTATTTCTGTTTATAATATTCAGCGGTTAATATAATAATATTCCGGATAGATTGCGATGGATTAAATTCAATAAATTTCTTTACCTTGGAAATATCTGGCACACGCCGTGCCATATCTTCAAATCCTTCCTCATAAGCACTTTCATAGGAAATAAAAGAAATCTCAGATTTAGATTGCAGCACTTCTATTACCAATTTGGCAAGATCAATAATTGAAATTTCTTCCGTGCTCCCAATATTAAATATTTCTCCTATTGCTTTTTCATTAAACGTAAGTTTTATTAAAGCATCAATTACATCTCCCACCCAGGTAAAGCAACGGGATTGCTTGCCGTCACCATATACCGTGAGAGATTCATTCTTTAATGCTTGCTGAATAAAACGGGGGACTACCATACCATATTGTCCGCTCTGACGTGGACCAACAGTATTGAACAGTCGAATTACCATGGTTGGCAAATCCCTCTCCTTGCAATACGCTAACGCCAGAAATTCATCTATTGCTTTCGAACAAGCATAAGACCATCTATTTCTAAAAGTAGGTCCTAATAGTAAATCATCCCCTTCAGCAAATGGCACTTTTACTCCTTTTCCATACACTTCACTTGTCGAGGCTACTATGACTTTTTTACTTTTCTTGCTTGCTAAATCAAGCACTACTTCTGTCCCTTTTATGTTCGTTTCTATTGTATAAACTGGGCTTTCTACTATCAGTTTGACGCCTACTGCCGCCGCTAAATGATAAATAACATCACACAGGTCTACAAGCTCTGCCATTAAAGGTATATTCATTATAGTATCAATATTATAATGAAATCCCTCCTGTCCTTTTAAATGTAAAATATTTTCCATGCTTCCTGTTGACAGATTATCTATTACATACACTTCATTGCCTTGCTGCAACAACGCTTCGGCTAAATGGGATCCTATGAATCCTGCTCCTCCAGTAATAAGTGCTTTCATAATATCTTCTCACCTCCATAAGCGAATAGGGAATGGGGAATAGAAATAATTTGCATCTATTCAATTAATTGCAGATAAGAGGTAGCCGCCATGGATAAAATTGGACCTAATTGATCTTCGATCGTTACCGTATTTACTTTCTCTATTGTATCCAGTATCTTTTTTGCATCTTTTTTATACCCAAGTTCATAATAACATTGAGCAATACGGTATTTTACACTTTGTTCAGATACTCTCGAATCTTTTAAAATTTTTACCTGATTTAAATATTCAAATGCTTTACTCCATTCCTGCATTTTATAAAAAAATAGCCCAATATTAAAAAGAGCAACATTTTTATCCTGTTCATTCGGCCTGTCTAAATATCGCATTAAATTCATCATTTGTCTATTGAAAAGCATTTTTTGATTAGAAAAAGCTATTTCAAAAGGGGATAGCGATAGTTTAAGTTTAACTGTTCGATTTGTATTTGATACGGGCGAAAATAATTCCAATTCTATATCATCGGTTTTATTTTGCTTCAGAAATTGAATTATTTCTGATGTAACTGATACCGGTTTTTTATTTATTGCTGTAATGAGATCTCCTTCTTGAATAATACCGATTGCTTCTTTATTCACGTTAATTACTAATGGATTATCATAGAAAGGAGCATCAATAGTAAGCATTGGTAATATGTATTGATAAAGCGGTATACCATGTGTCAGCAGACCAAAAAAAGATTTCCACATAGTTTCATTATCTATTTGTATAACATAACTATCAGGCACCGCTGTCATAGGCGAAAACAAATAAAAAGTTACCGTTTTTGCTGTTTTTTCCGGTTGAATATACCCAAAAAGAAAAAGATGTGCTTCTGTGTTCCTGCTTAAAAGCTCCAGATTACTTTTTACATCATCCGAAGAATAAGATTCAAGTGCTTTATAGAGTTTTTTTGCAATATCAAGAGTTGCAAAGTCTCCTTCTTTCGTAATAATTTTTTCCTTTTCTTTATTGAGCACATCAATATCTTTTGCTTCGGTCAAATAACGTGTAGTAAGTTCTTCAACACGGCTTCTTGAAAAACTGGAAACAGTTTCATCTGAAATAATGCCCATAAATAACAATGTCGGTTTTATGTTTACCGTTAACTTTTTAGCGTCTCCCTCTTTTGCGGCGAGATCAGTTGCATAATTACCCCAGGATGTCTTCGCAACGAGTTTATGAGAACCAGCACATATTTGAAAATTTTTTTTGCTTAAATCACCTATAAACGTCCCATCAAGATATACTTTTGCATCATCTTCTGATTCCAATTGTAATTGTGCAAAAGAAGCTTTCATTACCACCGATTCATAATAATAATCCTTCAATTCTGTGTATTTCACTATAATTTGTTCTTTCTGATAACATGGTTTTTTAAATTCGATAACGTGATCGAGCGAATCTTCAATAGGGACAGGAAAATAAGCAGAAAAATTATTAATATCGAGCTTATAGGTTTTTGCAAAGCTTGCTAAATCTTCAGGAGCTCCTTTCGAGGTAAAACCAATAGTCTTTCCGTCTAGAATTATCTCCGTTTCATAAGGATAGGTCGTAACGAAACAGACGCTTGCGTTTCTTGTTAATGAAATAGTACCTAAATTCGTAGCTTTTCCGGCAAATACAACTACTTCTTTATTGATT
>MFGW01000048.1:38526-39004 GCA_001780385.1 Candidatus Fischerbacteria bacterium RBG_13_37_8
ACACTGCGCAAGATAATTAAGAGCTTGCATAAAAATATCAGATTCCTGACTCATTAAAGGTCTCTGCGATTTTGTAATTTCAAATTGTTCAACAATCATCGTAAAACCTGCTATAGCTTTATCTAAATTCCCAATGAGAAAATCATTCTTTGCTTCTATTAGTTTTGTCTCCAGTTCAGATAAACTAAGCACAGTTTGCCCATATACCATCCATGTCAGCAATAGTAATATTATCAGAATAAATATATTCTTCATATTGTTACCTGTACCGTTCAATAGATTTATTCTTCTTATTTATTATAAAGAGATCTCCTTCTTCACCTACCGCCATGCTTACAGGTTCTACATTATCAGGAAAAGTAAATTTCCCGAATGGCTGAAATGTAGCATCAAAAATGAAAACGGTTTTTAAGTCTTTATCGAGCACATAAAAATTTCCAAACGTATCAAATGCAAATTCTATAATCCCCTTAAAAGA
>MFGW01000048.1:39047-39336 GCA_001780385.1 Candidatus Fischerbacteria bacterium RBG_13_37_8
ATTTTATATATATAAATTGTTTTTTCATCCGGGGTCAGGAAAATTCTGTCGCGTTTATCAATGTACAATTTCTTAAATTTATCATTAACCCTGTGAAGTGGAAATTCAGAATCTTCTTCCATGGCTTTATTAAATTTAAAAAGCCCTTTATACATACCATCAATTATATAATAATTGCCCTGACTATCAATTGCAGCTTCTTTTATATTATTAATGAATTTGGTTTTTAATTCATAAGTAAATGTAAATTGATTATCTTTGCCTTGAGGAGTATCTATTGTTTTTTTAT
>MFGW01000048.1:39383-39648 GCA_001780385.1 Candidatus Fischerbacteria bacterium RBG_13_37_8
TTTTCATTGTTTCTTGATTCTTTTGTTTTGCCGTCTTCTGATGCAATATAAACAGCTTTCAAATCATCATCAAGGATATAAAACAAGTCTAAATCAGGACGATAGAATATTTTTTCAGGCTTTTTAAATTTCATTTCAAAAGCAAATTTTCTATCCGGTTCAAAAAGAGCAAATCGTGGATTTTTATTTCGAAATCCAAACCGAAAAACAAAAGAAAGATAATTTTTAGCCAGTGGTACGATGGAGGGTTCAGATGGATTATTGA
>MFGW01000048.1:39728-41894 GCA_001780385.1 Candidatus Fischerbacteria bacterium RBG_13_37_8
TCGCTGCAACGTGTTTTCGGGAATTTTTCAATTGCTTGATTGAGCAACGCTACCGCTTTCAATGAATTTCCCAGATAACGTTGTGTTTTTCCTGCTTCACATAAAGCTTGCTGTACCCATTTGCTTTTCGGGAAAAGTAGAGGAATTCTTTCAAAATTCGCATATGCATTTTTAAGATCATCAACGGTATCACCAAGCAACAAATCTACTTGTCCGAGGTAAAAATAACCGGCAGGTCCATTTTCTGTTTTAATATATTTTTCTTTCAACATAGTAAAATACAATTCGGCCTGTGTTTTATTATTTTCTTTTTCCAGGTAATATCTGCCAAGTTCTAATAACGCATCATCAGCATATGCACTTTCGGGCAAACTTTTTACTATAGATTGTAAATCCTCAACAGCCTGTCCATTATTGCCTGCTTGAAAATAAGACATGGCGCTATCATAATATTTTTTTCCTAGATCTTCCTGCGCATATGTTCCTATTGCCATTAAAAGAACAATAAATGATAACACTATTGTTAATAAATTCTGTTTCATTATTTTAACTATCTGATTTATGTAAGGTTATCAGAAATGCTTGTTCAGGGAACAGTAAATTGCATATTTTCCCTTGAATCAGAACGCAGAAAAACGAACTTGGTTTCTCTATGTCCATTCTCTGCTTCAATAGTAATAGTATGTTTTCCAGGTTGTATTCTCTCATTATAATATGGTGTCGTGCCGACAAGTTCATTATCTATAAACACCTTTACGGTTTTATTGCTTTGAATGAATATTTTAGCATAACTTTCAAAATTGTAATAGAGTTCTTCCGTCTGTCCTTTAAAAACAAAAATATTTTTTTCGTATATTTGGCCTTTCGAGGTTTGCCAGCGGATCATGTGACTTCCTACCGGCAGTTTAAAACCTATGATGGGCGTCGGACCAATTTTTTTCTTGTCAATATAAATATAAGCCCAGGGATTACTGCTGATATTTACCATACCATAAATAGAACCGGATGAAATAACTTCCAGGCTGCTATCTGTGGATGGTTTTATTTCTCTCCCATCAATTCTCGTTGTGGTTTTAGGTACAGTATTTTGAGTATCAGGTTTACTTCCGGACGTTTTTTCCTTGCCTCCCTTTGCTATTTTAACCGCCTCTTTTGCCTCTTCAATACGCGCTAAAAAAGCTTCAATATCCTTATTGGCCGGATAGCTTATTTTAAGCTCTTTTGCAATTTTTTCAGCATCTTCCTTTCTCTCTCCTTCAAACCATTTTCTTGCGACTACCAACACATAGTTCACTTCTTCCGGAAATTGCTTCGCTAACTGGCTATAAGCTGCTATGCTGGCTTCTCGGTCATTTTTTCTTTCTTTCAAATCTGCTATTCGTTTTTGTATTCCTGCATCCTGAGGGTAAAGTTTTGCGCCTTCCTCAAGTTTTGCAATCGCTTCATCTAATTTCTGTTCATGTATTAAATTATGCGCTCCTACAATAAATTCATTGACCGTCTTTGGTTGTTTATTTATTTCCATTCCACTATTATTCTGCCCTTGCCACATAAAATAATACCCTGTGACAAAACCTATAATGAGAAGAAAAACTATAATGGCAAGATTAATCGGCTTTGTATACCACGCCCTTGCTGGAATATCAAATGCTTTTACCTGAAGCGTATAATCTGAATTTCTTATATTTTCCAATTCATTTTTAAATTCAGCAACTGCTGAATAGCGCTTTTCTGGCTTTTTTGCCAGCGCCTTCATTAAGGCTTTTGACAATTCACGCGGTACTCTCGGATTTAATTTATCAGGTGGTGGCAATTCTTCATAAACAACTTTAAAAGCAATAGTCGCTATAGAATCAGCATCGAATGCTTTCTTTCCCGCTAGCAATTCCCAAATTACTACTGCCACGGAAAATATATCTGATTTCTGATCAATGGAATGACCCGAAATTTGCTCCGGAGACATATAACTTGGCGTGCCGATAATTATTCCCGTTTTCGTAACCTGCGATGAAGTGGTAAGCGATTGAAATTTTGCTATGCCAAAATCAGTTAATTTTACTTTCTTATTTGGCAAAAGAATAATGTTCGCCGGTTTTATATCCCTGTGTATAATTCCATTAGAATGTGCATATTGCAATGCATCACATAATTGAATTGCAATATCAA
>MFGW01000048.1:41907-46094 GCA_001780385.1 Candidatus Fischerbacteria bacterium RBG_13_37_8
TGGCATTAATTTTTTCTGGTTTATAACAATTGAAAGCGTATCCCCTTCCAAATATTCCATGACGAGGTACGGCTCTTCCTTCTCATCCTGTATATCAAATATGGTAACTATATTAGGATGTGACAGTTTCCCTACTGCCTCAGCTTCGAGATAAAATCTTTTCAGAGCTTCTTTATCCTGCTTTATTTTCTCAATCTTAAATAATTTTATTGCGACTTTCCTGTGTATCTTGGAATCAACTGCCAGGAAGACGCTCCCCATCCCTCCATCTCCAATTTTCTTAAGGACTGTATATCTTCCTATTTTTTCAATTGTCTGTTCTGTCTGTTTATCTACCATTGCTAAACACTAAGTTTGTATCATCACCTTGATTATATTGTATATAGCCCGCACAGTCAAATAGTTTTACAGCAATTATTCAAGGTCCTATAATGCATGTAGAGAAAATTAAGGTTAAGGTTGAGGTTAAGGTTAAGATAGACCTAGGCTAAAGTTAAAGAGGAGTTGAGGCGTAAGAGAGGTTAATGTCGAGATTAAGATAAACAAGGTCTTTTCCTAAACCTCATCCTAAACCTCTCCTTAACTTTAACCTCATGCTTTTCTTAACCTTAACCTCTACCTTAACCTCTTTTCTCAACCTTAACCTTTGAACTTAACAGAAATGACACCTGTCCTGCCACAGCAGGAATAATGGAACCAACAATAAATATTAACAGCGAAGCATTAAATGCTACTTCCGGACTTACTTTAAAAAATGATAAAACATAAACAGCTGCTGCCTCCCTCACACCCAATCCCGAGATACTAACCGGAATTACTGCAGCAGCCAATATTATGGGAAAAGCAAGCATGCATGCTGTAAAATTAACATCCTGCAATGCATTAATAATACAATAAAATGCTATAATATCAAGCAATAAAACAGCAACTGACATCAAAAGATAATATAAAAAATGTCGAAATGCGATTTCTTGAAAAAGTATTTGTACCTGCCTGTGAACTACTTTAGAAATTACCCTCAATAAAGGAATAAATAAGGTTTTGCGAAAATTAAATAAGGCAATAGAAAAGACAAACAATAGAAATGTAGTTAAAAATAATCCATAAAATTTCAGTATAAGACTTCCAACGGCCGCTATTAAAAAAAGAGAACTTAGTTCAATGAATTTATCAACAAGAAATAATTCTGCAAGTTTTATCTTAGAAAATCTTGACATAGTGGTTATCCTTAATATTTCTCCAGCCCTACCAGGAGTTAGCAATCCAGGAGCTAATCCGTATAATAATGAAAAAAGAGATTCTCGATATTTTACTCTCTCTTCAAGTGAAAAATTGACAAGCATCTGCCATTTATATGCCTTTATTACAATAAGCAAAGCAGTAGGAATAAGAGCTAAAAACAGGTAACTGTAACGTGCCTTTATCAAAATGACCAATAGCTCATTGATATTGATTTTTAAAGTGAAAAGCAAAAGAAGCAAAGATAAAGATATGAGAATTTTTATTAATAAATAAATTTTTTTCTTGAGGGAACTATTCAATGTGATTTATTTTCTTTTATTAAAACATTTCTGATAATGTATGGTCTTTTTTGTTGTATCTCATAGTAAGCCCGGGACATTATTTCGGCAAGAATACCCAGTGAAATAAATTGGATGCCCATAATAATCAATAAAATAGCAAGAAACATTAACGGACCATGTTCTGTTAAAATATGAATATTTCTAATTAGTTTTCTAATTAAAAGAAAAATTCCTATCCCGGAACCAGCAAAAGCAAAAATTAAACCTGGTAATCCAAAAAAATATAATGGTTTTGTTGAATATTTCAGAAGAAATCTTAACAGAACCAGGTCAAGAATAACTTTAAAAGTTCTGCTTAATCCATAGTTAGATTTTCCCTTTTCGCGAATAACATTACTAATTGGAATTTCGGTAATACGTGCTCCAAGCCAAAAAGCAAGAGCAGGAATAAATCTATGTTGTTCTCCAAATAATTGAATTTTACTTAATACTTCTCGCCTGTAAGCTTTAAAAGTAGTGCCAAAATCATGAATATTTATGCCTGAAATTATTCCTATGAGCCAGTTGGCAATTCGAGAGGGAAGCCTGCGTGTAATGAAATCATCCTTTCTCTCTTTACGCCAGCCACTTACTATATCGTAACCTTCATTCAACTTTTCAATAAATAATGGTATTTCCTCTGGATCATGCTGCAAATCCCCATCCATAGAAATTATTATGCTTCCTCTTGCTTTATCAAAACCTGCTGCCAAGGCATACGTCTGTCCATAATTGCGCACAAGATTAATCACAACAATATTCTCATATGTTTCATATACTTCACGCAATTCTTCTGCACTATTATCATTGCTGCCATCATTGATAAATATAATTTCACAATCCCCCTTCAATTCTTTTGCAACGAATTGCAGTTTCTTCACTAGCTTTTTTATGTTCGCTTCTTCATTGTAAATTGGAATAACTATCGAATAAGTAATTTCCATAATATGTTCTCACTATTCTGAACAAATGCTTCATTTTTTTTCTTGATAATCTGCTATTATAAGATCATCTTTATGACGGTTCATATAACCAACAGTAACAAAACGATATCCTCTTTGCATATATCCTTCAATAATAGAAGAGAGTGATTGAGTAATGGAATCATCCTTTCTCTCAGTTCCAAGATGCATTAGAATAATACCGCCATTCGCCTCATTAGACGTGCCATAGCCAAATGATAGAATTTGGGCAGCAATTTGTTTTGATGTTTTATATTTTGGCATTTCAGCGTCAGATACCCAGTCTAAACTATCAAGTGTTTCATCTCTGCCGCTTGTCCAGCCAATATGGGTATATCCTAATTCAGATGCCCACTGTCTTATTTCGGTATTGTTTTCACCATAGGGCGCCCGCCAATACGGATTCATACGTCTGCCGATAACTTCGTAAAATAAATTATCCGTTTTTTTTAATTCCTCTATAACCAGCTCCCTCGTTACACCCTTCAATGTTATCTGTTGATGTGTAGTAAAATATGAGGTTAAATGAGGATGAGAATAGGTATGATTACCTATTTCATGACCATCACGATTTATCTCTTTCACTATGTCAGGATACTTCTCTATAAATATTCCCGTAATAAAAAATGTTGCCTTGATAGAATGTTTTCTTAGAATTTCTAATATTGTTTCTGCAACATTTGCCATTGAACCTCCATCAAAAGTTAAAGCTATTTCTCGCCTGTCTCTATTTCCTCGAAGCAAATTATCCACAGAAGATTGCATGAATGAATTGGTACGCTCTGTCCCCTGTGGAATTATATAATACACTATTATTGCGTTCGAAAAACTGCTTCCTTCATCACTAAAACATTTTGCTTGAATTATATTCTCTTTCCTGGTTAACTTGACCTCCTTAAAATAAAATAAAGGAATATTTGGCATAGTTGTACTGACTAATTCGGCATTTAAATATAATCCTACCACCGAGCAAGAATGCGCTTTGCCTTCTACTCCTATAATCGGAGAAGTAACTTTTACTCCATTGCCAGGCTTCATTATTTCAATAATCTCTATCTTTGCAGGAAATGTTTTTATTTTTACGTCGGATCCAATGTCTGGATAACTTCCCTTTGTACTTTCTGTATCAGAAATAGTTCTCAATACACTCGCAAACATTATTAAAATAGCTGCGATTCCTGAATAAATCAATGCGCGTATTATCCATTGAGGCAACGGCTTTTTCATCGCTTTTACCGTTGCATCCATCTTCATACTGCGTGTATAGGCACGCATACACTCTTTTCCACAAAAAATATGCCCCTCCGCTTTTGTCTGACAAGTTGGACAAATATACTTCTGGCATTGATAACACTTCCTCTTGGCAATATGAGTTGGATGTCTGTAGCAAAAATGCATCTTTATATCTATATTTTCATCATTATCAATTAAAAAGTCAAATCAACCAGGGAATGGGGGCTGGGGACTGGGGATTAGGGAATGGGGATTAGGGACTGGGGACTGGGGACTGGAGATTAGGGACTGGGGACTGGAGATTAGGGACTGGGGACTGGGGATTGGGGAATGGGAACTGGGGACCTGTAAATAACTTTCAACGCTTAATCCGGAATAAGTCAGAATGAGGAATATCGAAGAAATATTTTTTTCGAGTACATCTTTAATG
>MFGW01000049.1:0-1978 GCA_001780385.1 Candidatus Fischerbacteria bacterium RBG_13_37_8
AATTGCTCTAACAACACCGGAGAAAAACTTAATACTATCTTGGGCACATTCCCCTCTTTTACCAATCGGTTCACTATATTAAGCAATGGTATATAGGTCTCCACCGCTGCTTCATATAACCATTCTTCATCCATACGATCATGCTTCAAAACATATGGTATATGAGAATGTAAAACAAAAACCACACTGCCAAAATAATTGTTCATTTCTCCCTCGCCTTTTTTGTCACGCAATACAACTGCATGCTATTATTCTGTAGTCTCCGGCAAATTCAATTCCTTCACCGCTTCTTCTTCACTTAAAAATATAGGAAAAATAGTGTTTAACCGGGTTATCTGCAATAAATCGCGTATTCTTTTCTGCGGCTGTAATAAAATAAGCTGTGAACCTAATTCTTTGAATTTCTCCAGGTATCCTACCAACTCTCCTATGCCATTGCTGTCTATATAATTAACTTCTGAAAAATCTATCATTAAACAATGTGCTTTTTTGTCTAATTCCTTTTTGAGAGAACGTACAAATATATCTTTGCTTTCTCCCATTTTTATGGCGCCTATTATTTTCAAAACATCATAACTGCCTTTATTTATTATCTCAATATTCATAGTCGCTCCTATGTAAATAGTGATCAGTGAACAGTGAACAGTGGTCAGTAGGGACGAACTGTGTGTTCACCTTTACTGAATTATCATTGACATTATTTACCACTATCTCTGGGTGCCCCTTTAGAGGCATAGTCAACTCCTTTCTTAACAGTAAAACATAGTATACTATCATACCATAGTAAACCTTTACTTTCCACTCATAAAATAGTTTCCTTCTCTGCTATTTCATCCAGTTTCTCATTCACCAAGCGGTCAGCTTTAATAATAAATGGATTTCCACGAAGTACATGATGATAGGCAAGCGATTTAATATGCTTTTCCCTCGCCCGAACTTCAAAATAAAGACATTGCAATTGCCGGTTTCTGATTTTGTATAATCCTTTTAACTGCTGAATAACCAGCAGGCTGTCTGAAAAAAATTCTACCCTTGCACAAGAAAACTGCTGACATAATTCTAATGCCCTTATAACCGCAGTATATTCCGCTTGATTGTTCGTTTTTGTTCCCAAATACTCACTATACTTCATAATAATTTCATCTTTATGAACAAATAGTATACCAATCGCTGCAGGTCCAGGATTACCCCGTGAACCTCCATCTGTATATACTTTCACCATATCTAACGTTTCATGATTTTCGCTTAATTTTCTTATCTCCATTTATTACTCACGTTTTTTTCTCCATCAACCTGCCATCCCCTAATCCCTATTCCCTTTATTAAGGACAGGCTCGGGATATATCCTGCTATAACAATGCTTTGAAAAAATTCCAAGACGTTTAATTATAGTGTGTGCATTAATTACGCACAATACCTTGTGGAACAAAAGTAAAATTTTAATCCTTCCCTGCAAAATAAGTATCGATGCAACTTCTTCCCTTGTTGTTACCATAATTTTCAACATCAATGTTAATATCATACTTCCTCGATATATTTTCACTATCATTATTTAATCATAACGCATTCAGTTCTCTACATAATAACTTATTGAATAATATATTCGTTTATTTTATCATATATCTTCACCTTTGATAAAGGAATATTGGCAGCTATGTTGAAAAGTATTTTGAAAGAGTACGAAAGAAAAAGCATGTGCTTCATTGTCATCACCATGCTAATCCTGTGCTATACTCATACTTCTTGTCATAAAAATAGTGATGATAAAGACCTTTCCATTATTGAAAAAACTGTCATTATGTATGCTGCTGAACTATCAAAAAGCTATGAAAATCATGAATTGAATCTTCTGCCTCACATCATCTCTGCTAAAGAACTTGATAGAGTAACAGATCTTATCAAGGCACTAAAACAGGATAATACAGAATTCAATTTTTCATTAGAAAAAATATCAATCGATAACATTCAACTGCTGAAT
>MFGW01000049.1:1988-3514 GCA_001780385.1 Candidatus Fischerbacteria bacterium RBG_13_37_8
CAGAATCAACAACGAAAGAAATATGGATGCATAAATCTGTTTCAAAAAACAAAGGCAACGCCAGTAATAGCAGGAAATACCAGCATTACGCTATCCAGTATCACCTGAAAAAAGAAAAAGGAATCTGGAAAATAGAGAAAGTGAAAATGCGCTTAATCAATGAAACAAAAACACCCTGAATCTTTACGGATCACCGATCCGATACCAATTGCTACCCTCACCTGAAAAATTTTGATTTTGGAGAACAGGAAGAACTTGTTGAACTGGCAGAATCGGAAAAAGAACTAAAAGGAGAAATTTTTCTTAGTATCTCCTCCGATTTGCAGAAAGGACACTGCACCTGATCTTTATTGGTGTATCTTATTTGATACATTTCAAATGTTTTATTGCATTTTTTACATTTGTATTCATAAATGGGCATATACGTACTCCTCTTTTGAAAATGATATGACAGAAAGAACTGCTCATGTGCCGCAAACCTTATAAGCCTGCCTGCCGATAAAGTGCATTCATAATAGCTGAAATGGTAGGATCAACAAGTTTATAATGAACCATGGTTCCTTTTCTTTGAGCTTTCACAATATTTTTATTTCTCAGCAGTGAAAGGTGATGAGAGATAACAGCTTGATGCAGTTTCAATTTTTTGCAGAGCGAGGAAACATTTTTTTGTTCATTCATCATCAGGCAGAGCAATTGCAATCGTATAGGGTGAGCTATCACTTTGAGCAATTCGGAGCATTTAATGCATCTTGTTTTATTCATATATATAAATATATGCATATTTTATGAAATGTCAAGACTCTCTCCCCTTTGTCTTCTTATACTCCTCCATTACCTTCTCCATTACCTCCCTTAATGATATGCCCCTTCGTATCGATATGCGCCGGCAATCTTCGTATTCAGGATGCACCGTAGATAATGTTCCATCAGTATAGCCTTCCTTGATTCGTACCTTTCCAAAAACTGTTTTGATACTCACTTCCCTTCTTTGCAATACTGATCTCTGGCATTCCCAATATCTGACTCCCAGCGTAGGCAGTTCGGAGAATAACAGCCTTATGAGATTCTCTACGTTCTCCTTCCTGCATAGCACCGTTACTTTATATGCAGGGCGATTCTTTTTCATAAATATGGGACTGAAATACACATCGAGTGCATTCTCCTTGAATGCTTTTTCAGCCAGCATACCTATTATTTCACCTGATGCATTATCAATATTAGTTTCGAGAACTATAACAGGATGCTCCCCGGAATGTTGTCCGCAGCAATGAAATATTCTTAATATATTATTAAAGTGCGGGATATTAGCAGTGCCTGCGCCATGACCTGTACTTGCTATTTTTAAAGGAGGGAACGATTCAAAGTGATCCGTGATATTTTTAATCAGCAGAGCGCCGGTTGGAGTAGTGAGCTCAAACCGAGTCCCGTCGCTAAATACAGGAATTCCTCGAAGAAAATATGCTGTTGCGGGTGCTGGGACAGAAAGTTTGCCATGTTCCGTTTCAATCATGCCTGTTCCTATATTT
>MFGW01000049.1:3533-4474 GCA_001780385.1 Candidatus Fischerbacteria bacterium RBG_13_37_8
CCGACGGAGCAAAATATTCTATTGCATCCAATACACCGCTTATTTCTATGATAAAATCAATATTACTTGTTTCGTGAAGCGACAGCATACCGATTTCTTTATTATGAATAAGCGATTCCACATCGAACAGTTCTTTTATCAATTTCAGTATTTTTTGTTTCAATTTTTCTGGCAAGACGCTTTTGCCAAGAAGCTCTTCGTATTCCGTATATTTTTTAAATCTTACTGTGCTTTTGTACGATATGTGGGTACCGGTAAGCATTCCCCTCTGTACTTTTTCAATCTTTACTAATCGGGCAGGCAATAATAGTTTGCCGAGTAATGCATTTAATCGCTTCCGTGGATAGCCAAGATCAAGAAAAGCGCCAAGCAGCATATCACCGCTTACGCCATGTGATGCATCAATATATAAAATAGTTTCTTGCATAATGTATTGTCATTATGAGTCCCGCGCCAGGGGGACGTAATAATCCCTAACGTTCATGCTTCAAATAATCTGTTAAGGATTATTACTCTGTGCTTTTACTTAATTGATACAGCGAGAGATGTCTTCACAGATGCATTCAGTTCATCAGTAACAGTAAGTACAATAATTGTTTCACCTTCGACATTGGGGCATTCGAACTGTACTTCATTACCGCTCCCAATTATTGTGCCTCCCAAAGAGCCTGTGACAGTCCACTGATAGTTTAATTGTTGATTTTCAGGATCAACGGCAGTTACTGCTAATCGAATTCTTGCCCTGCGCAAGCAAGGATTCGGATATGCATAGGCTTCCGTAATCTTAGGAGGTGAATTATATAAATAAGCATTGGCAAGGCTTGTAGATAAACCAATGACATTTTTTATTTCTATTGTTGCATAACCGCTTTGTTGTGGCGGTGTAAAAACTGAGATAATTGTAGGTTTAATAAAATTAATCTGTGCTGCATTACCATTAA
>MFGW01000049.1:4506-5565 GCA_001780385.1 Candidatus Fischerbacteria bacterium RBG_13_37_8
CCTGTACTAGTGACAAGCGTACCTCCTTCAGGAGGACCCATATTGGGGGATAGTGATCTTATATAAGGATAGCCATAATATTGAAAAGCCTTTGACAGGATTGCTTCCAGACCATCAGGATTTACTATTTTTATAGAAACTTCTCCTGCTTTATGTGGAGGTACTATCACTTGCAATTTTGCATTATTAATAAATCGAGACATGGCAGATAACATATCAAAATACACTTTTGATTCAGGGGTAAAGTTCAAACCGGTCAATTCAACCGTAATACCTCCTTCTTGAGATGAAGAAGCAGGTGATACAGAAAATAGTGCCGGTGGAGGCGAAGTATATTCAAGAGAAGCTCGCAGAATAAAAGGTTTTTGTCCGGGATTTTCAACCTCTACATCCACTTTGCCTGCTTCATGCGCTGGCGCTATTGCAATAATACGGTTTTCACTTTCACGAAGTCGCAATGTTTCAATGCCATCAATTCTTACCACTGCACTTTCATCAATATTATTTCCCATGATAGTAATCAATGTTCCTCCGGCAACAGTAACCTTATCCGGAAAAATCTTTTTAACTGATGGCGGGGGTAATTTCTTCGGTTCAGCAGTTATGAGTACCCCTCCTACAGAACTCATGGTGATAAGTTCATTCTCGATTTTTTCAATTTCTTTTGATTCTATGCTGACAAACGCAGTTACTCCTGTTTCACTTTTGTCAATTGCTTCCTTGATAAGTTCATTCAATGAAAAATAAGAGCTTTCATCCTTTTGAATAGTAAACCAATCAGAATTATAAAATTCTTTCTCCTTAATATTTATTGAGAATTTTACTCTTGCCTCTTTACCCGAATTGTTATATATCCTCAGAATAACAATATCATCCCTGGAAATATATGCCATAAGTGTTTTTGCAAAAACCAGTCCTGAATATAAAACGAGAAGGCATATTCCACAACATATACAAATGCTTATTAATAACCGACGCACTTGAAAACCTCCAGAATTTCATCATGAATACAGTCATTGGAAGCAAGAATCTCCCTGTCATAAATTGTGCACGGCGCCC
>MFGW01000049.1:5785-7401 GCA_001780385.1 Candidatus Fischerbacteria bacterium RBG_13_37_8
ACTCAAGTCCTATCGATATGCCAAATAAAGGATAATCATGCGAAAAATTAGTCGTTCCATCCAAAGGATCTACAATCCACTTATGTGTTTTGCAATGTTCATTTGCTTTTGAACCTTCCTCGCATAAAACCTGGTGATCGGGAAATCGTTGCAATAGCTTATTCACTACATATTTTTCCGATTCCTTGTCAGCATTCGTTACAAGGTCTATTTCACCTTTAAAACTAATCTCTTTTGCGCGTCCATAATGCTTCATAATTATCGTATCACCACATTGTTGCGCTATTTCTATTGCATATGAAAGACATTCATCCATACCGGGTTCATTCCTCGTCTTCTGGGTGTACCGCAATAATCGGTATTTCTAATTCACTCAGGACTTTTTCAGCTACACTGCCTAAAAAGAACTTGCTAAGTCCTGTCCGTGCATGTGTTCCCATTACTACCATATCAATTTTATATTTATTGACGAAATCAAGTATACCAATTGTTGAATTGATAGATTTGCGCGCATATTCATTTATGGCAATTTCACCAGCTTTCTTCTTTAAAGTATTGGAACTTTCCTGAATCATTTTCGTCGCATACGCTAATAATTGATCCTGTACCTCTTCTACTCCTTCATAATTATAAATTTCAATCACATGCAGTAAATAAATCTCCGCTTTGAATTTATCAGCAAATTCAAGAGTTACATCAAAAGCCTTTGGCCATGAATCTTTTAAATCAGTCGGGAGCAATATCCTTTCAATACTTCCTTTTCTTTTCACTTTCTTTACCACCATGGTAGGAACATGAGTGGCTCTCATTACTTTGAACACGGTAGAACCTACCGTGGCAGTTAATGTAGTTTCGTCTCCACTATTTCCCATAATAATTAATTGAGCTCCCTCTTCCTGTGCACACTTCGCTATCTCTTCGCTTGCTCTTCCCTCGCGTATGCAATACCGAAAAGCAATACGCTTTTTTTTCTGACTGCTGGCAATCCGTTGAAATTTTTTCACTGCTGTCTCATAACGTTCTGTCATTAGTATTTTCATATGTTTGATCATTCGTTCACAATATTCTTCATCTACTTCATAACAAGACCAGGTAGGCTCCTGTATAACATGTAGTCCTATAATTTCTGCCTTGAATATCTTTGCAATGCTATTTGCATATTCCAATGCATTATTCGATGCTTTAAAAAAATCACATGCCCATAAAATTGTCTTAATCGCACTCATAATTATCTCCCAAATAGAATTATCTTTTATTTTAATCTTTATGACATTATTAATCAACAGGCAAAGTGAGGAATGGGGAATAAACAGGGAACAGAATTAATAATGCGAAGCCACCTTGAACTTTGAGCACAAAATGAGGGGGGGGAATTTCTCAATCATGAGATTAATTGTCTCAAAATCGATAATCCTCCATCATCTGATTTTATCCTTAGTCGTATCATAAGAAAAGATGTATCTATAAGGTTTTACAAAGAAAAATAAGAAAAATAATCCTCTCGCTTAATTCTTTAATAAGCTGGCATTAAATTTGTTTTCTCAATTACATGCACTTACAAAACAAAGAAGTAGTTAATATGAAAAAGCATATTCTCATAGTAGATGATGAATTAT
>MFGW01000050.1:0-901 GCA_001780385.1 Candidatus Fischerbacteria bacterium RBG_13_37_8
AAGTAGTTCCTCAAATTCCTTCTCCGTTTCACCAGGAAAACCAGTAATCAAGGTAGTTCTTATCGAAGCTGCAGGTATCTCATGTTTTATCCGCTCTATTAATTCTATCTGTCTTTGCTTATTCCCGCCCCTGTTCATTAACTTGAGTATCCGCTCACTGCAATGCTGAAATGGAATATCAAAATATTTGCATATTTTATCCTCTTGAGCAATTATCTTTATTAATTCATCGCTTACATGGTCCGGGTATAAATAAAGCAATCGCAACCATTTTAAATGAGATATCCTGGATAATTTTTTTAATAATGTTACCAGGTAATACGGTTTTCCTTTATCATATCCATAAAATGATGTATCCTGACTTATCAAAATTAATTCTTTTACCGATGAGTGCGCTAATCCTACTGCTTCTCTTACTACCGATGTTATACTCCTGCTTCTATATCTTCCCTTGATGGAGGGAATAATGCAGAAACTGCAACTATGATTACATCCATCAGCAATTTTTAAAAATGCATAATGAAGTTTCCCGGTCAAAGCACGTGGAGGATTCCCTTCATAGAGCCATTTAGGCGACTGAGATATTCGATGCTCTCCTTCCATGCGCTTCTTCCTCGATAGGAGTTCTTCTTTATGCTTTTGAGGGCGGACACATGGGTACGCTCCTACACTTTGTGCCTCTGTACCTTTATGCCTCGACTTTTGATAAGGTTTTAATTCTGCCTTACTCACAATAAAAGGTATGTCATCCACTCCCAAAAGTACATCAATCTCCGGTATCAGTTCTTTTAAATGGTTGCTCTCCCTTTGTACTAAACATCCTACGACAATCAGCTTCCTGCATTTCCCAAACTTCCTCTGCTGCACTGCTTCCCGAATGACTGCTAATGATTCCCTTCGA
>MFGW01000050.1:1028-4893 GCA_001780385.1 Candidatus Fischerbacteria bacterium RBG_13_37_8
GAACTGTTCCATGCTATTCGATATTCATCCGGTTCCTTATAATTGTACAATTTGTTCGGAATATTTATAATACGCGCTTCAGGATCACTTAAACTGGCAAATCCATGTACAATCAACGGCGGTATTTTGACAAGCTTTATTGATTCTTTCGAAGGAGGATTCTCCAGAATCACCTCTTGTATCTGACCATTAGTTTTAGAATCAGGATTATTATCATAAAGCACTACAAGCGCCTTTCCCCAAACACAAAAAAAATAATCTGTCTGATATTTATGATAATGCCATGCTTTTGCTATACCTTTATAACAGGCAGTCATATACACTTGCCCAAAATTCTCAAATAACGGATTATCAGACCGAAATATTTCTACGAGAAAACCTCTCTTATCCTCAATACAAAATAAATCCTGTATCACTACTCCGTCAATCATAGTTCTCTCTCCCTTCCTTACAAATAGAACTCTAACCACGTTTTACTACTTGTACATGTTCATCCTTTCCTGAACTAAACTCTTTTAATTCTATTTATCTTACCTGTGCTTTCCCAGTGCTTCGCGAGAAGTTTTTTTATCTCATGGCTATCGAATCACCTAGCACTATATAATCAAATGAAATCATTATCTTGGCGGCTGAAATATGTTCCTGCGTTTCTATCACTATCAATTCTCCAAGTATCACTTCTGGAATTTGCAGCTTAATTTCATCTCCATAGTATCCTTGATGATATTTTCTGTAAATAAGAAAACGAGATCCTATTTCAACCCCATCGCCTGTTCCTCTGTCTATGAACACAGTTGTCCCGTTGCCGACAGTTTGTACATCAGAATAAATTATTCTGCCACGCAATTGGCTCTCTACCGGTGCATACCTATCAATTTTGGACATTTCCATGACAACAGGTATTTTTGGTTCCGCGAATGGTTCAAGAAAATCCCCAATCGAGGCAGGAAAACAACTGCTCTCAATTTGTGCTGTCGCTGTATGTTCCTGGGTAGCAACTACGGTTAGCACCCCGGCTTTTCTTACCATGGTTCCTATATGATCATATGTAACCGGATCTGCAACTTCATTGTCTGGATGCAAAATAATAAATCTATCCCCGGGCTTTATGCCATCTAATTCGCCACCATCAATATAAACAATGTCATCCGTTGAGTAAGAAATTGAATGCATTTGTCTCTCAGCAGCTAATATGCGATATTTATACGCCACATATGTATTCAGAATATAGCCTGAACACATTATATCCCCTGCTATGATGAGCGGTCTTCTCTTCATTCCAAAATAGATATATTCAGGCTCTCCAAATTCCTCTCCTTCTTCTTTTCCTACTTCAGGTAATTCCATTTCTCCTTCTAATTCTCCTTCAGCTTGTGCAAGTTGCTCACCACTAACTTCCGCCGGTATTGGAATTATCAACGGGTCTCCAGGATATATCCAATGAGCATCTGATATATATTTATTCGCTTCCCAGATCTGCGGCCAGAGAAAATTATTGTTTAAAAATTTCCCTGCTAAATCCCAAAGTGTGTCACCGCGTTCTATTACATGTATTTTTACATCAGCCGGTACTTCTTCGGGGTAAACATATTTCGACCAGTGTTTTTCTATTTTTACCATATTGGCTGCTGGTGTTTCTTCCGCAACGGCTGGTTGCGTTTCTTCCTGTGGAGCTGCCGGTGGAGCTTCTTCTTGATCTGCAACTACTACTAAAGGCAGGAAAAAGGCTATTAATGCTATTAGCATTACTATGGATATCTTCATAATCCGACTCCTCCTATGTTTCCATAGTTTCATACATTAAATGTATCAAAGGCTCGTTTGATTGTCAAGATTTTAAGAGCTTTTTCACCCTACATTTTCGCAAGAAATGCAAAAATACCTGCTTTTTCTCTTTATACAGAGCAAAAAAGAGGACAAATTGTCGCGATACTGCATGCTTTGAATGGATTTTATTTTCCTTTAAAAACAGGAGGCCTCTTTTGCAAAAATGCATTCAATCCTTCAATTCTGTCTTCCGTGGCATATAATAATCCAAATAAAATAGCCTCCAGGTGAAGTCCTTCCTTAAGTGTCATCTGTACACCATGATTAATTGCTTGCAAAGCAAACACGACTGCTGCAGGTCCCTGCGCCAGTATCTTCTTGCAAATAGTCTCTGCTTCCATCATGAGCTGATCCTTTACTACTACTTTATCTACTAATCCTATGCGATATGCTTCTTCTGCCGTAATATGATCCCCGGTCAGTATCAACATTAATGCTCTGGAACTTCCTACTCGTCTCGCTAATCTCTGAGTTCCTCCATATCCCGGGATTAAACCTAATTTCACCTCGGGCTGTCCTATTTTTGCATTCTCTGCCGCTATCCGAAACGTACATGCAAGCGCTAATTCACACCCTCCTCCTAAAGCAAATCCATTTATTGCTGCAATCGAGGGCTTTCCCATATCCTCCAATATCTCAAGCATTCCTTGACCTGCAAATGCAGTTTCCTTCGCCGTCTGCGGATCCTTCGTCGCAAGCTCACTTATGTCCGCCCCCGCAACAAACGCTTTTTCACCACTCCCCGTTATAATTAATGCCCTTACCTCTGTGTCATTCTTCGCACTTTCAAATGCACTACTTAATTCTTCTACCGTAGCTCCATTCAATGCATTCAATACCTGCGGCCTGTTAATTGTTACATATGCTATTTCACCTTTCTTCTCATAAAGTATGTTTTGATAATTCATGCTTCTAAGTCCTCAATGAGGACTTATTCACCTCCTTTGTTAGTCAGTGATCAGTGGCCAGGGAACAGTGGACAGAAAGAGCCCTGCATAAACGTTTTAACGGTGGTCAATAATCACTGTTATTTTCTTTGTTCATAGTGAGTATTTACTGATATCAATTTCTTATGCAAATAAATTCAAGGTTTCCCTTTACTTTGCTGTAAGGGCAAATGCGTGTCTCAGCCTTTTTCATAGTAAAGTTAAAATTATTCACTAATTCCCTAAGTGCCCATTTTCAGACATTGACGATTCTTTATATATATATCTATAAATATAGTATGCGTTGGTGATTATTACCCACATTAAAATGAGCACCTGCGAAATAATGTATCACACGCATTGTAGCAAATTACTATCATAATAGCAATAGAATGAAAGTGGGCACTGTCCCCTGTCCCCTGTCCCCTGCCCCCTGTTTTGCAATAATAACATTTTATGATATAATCCTACATTTATTTAGAACAGGGAGTTAAAAAGCATGAAAGTTTATACTGCAGATTCAATCAGAAATATTGCCCTCATTGGACATGGAGATTCTGGAAAAACTACACTTGCATCCTGCTTGCTATTTATCACCAACATGGTCAACAGGCTTGGAAGTGTTGATGCAGGCACCACCATTACTGATTATAATGAAGATGAAATCGAACGTAAAATTTCTATTAATACCACGGCATGTTATCTCGAACATAAAAAACATAAATGTAATATACTGGATACACCGGGATATGGAAATTTTATATTTGAAGCAAAAGCAGCCTTATCAGTAGTAGATGCTGCATGTCTGGTAATAAATGCTGTGGCAGGCATAGAAGTACAAACAGAAAAAGTGTGGAAATTTTGTGAAGAATTTGCATTGCCCCGTCTCCTGATTATTAATAAAATGGATAGGGATAATGCAGATTTTGAAAGAGCGTTACAATCTGTTCAGAAATCATATGGACGCGCTGCTGTCCCCATACAATTTCCCATGGGAAAAGAAAAAGATTTTCATGGCATAATCGACATTATCAATATGAAAGCTCATTCCTATAAAGAAGATCAATCAGGACATTCCACAACTTCAGATATACCGGCAGAATTAAAAGAAA
>MFGW01000050.1:4962-5927 GCA_001780385.1 Candidatus Fischerbacteria bacterium RBG_13_37_8
ATTTCGAAAAGGAAGATCTTTCACAGGAGCAGCTTAACGCAGGTTTGAAAAAAGCGCTGGTAGCAAAAAAAATATATCCCGTTCTTCTCACCTCAGCTCTTAACAATATAGGATGTGACCTGTTGCTTGATGCTATTTTTCACTATATTCCTTCACCTGCTGAAGTCGGTTCAAAGAAAGGCAGCAATCCTGATAATAATGCAATTATCGAAAGAAAACCCGATGGTAATGAACCTTTTTCAGCTTTTGTCTTTAAAACTATCTCAGATCCTTATATGGGAAAAGTGACTTTTTTCAGAACATATTCTGGTGTACTTCACCCCGACAAACAAGTATACAACAGTCAACGGCAAATAAATGAAAAAATTGGTGCCCTCTATCTTATGCAGGGTAAAAATAGCACCACAATTCCTGAAGTACAACCGGGTGATATCGCTGCAGTAATTAAATTGAAAGATACGCGAACAAACGATACATTATGTGCACAGGAGGCAAAAATTATTCTCCCTCTTATTCAATTCTCCAGACCTATTGTTTCCTATGCTATTGAGCCAAAATCACGCGCCGATGAAGAAAAAATATCCCTCTCCCTTCAAAAAATAGCAGAAGAAGATCCCATGATGCATTTTGAACGTGATAAAGAAACAAAAGAATTGCTTATTTCAGGGTGCGGTCAACTCCACATTGAAGTGGTTATTGGAAGATTAAAAAATCGCTTCGGTGTTGATGTAATACTTCATCCACCAAAAATTCCTTATAAAGAAACAATAAAAGGTTCTTCTGAAGTGCAAGGTAAATATAAACGACAATCTGGCGGCAGAGGTCAATATGGCGATTGCTGGATTAAATTTGCTCCTCTCGAACGGGGTCAGGATTTTATATTCGAGGATAAAATTTTTGGCGGATCAATTCCTAAAAATTACATTCCATCCGTCGAAAAAGGTATTCAGGAAGCCCGGTTAAAA
>MFGW01000050.1:6245-15486 GCA_001780385.1 Candidatus Fischerbacteria bacterium RBG_13_37_8
TGCACCTAGGTGCCCTTGTGCCTTCCAATTATGAAAGCATGACCGGTAGCTATAAACTGCTCGAAAAAAATAATATCCATTACTTCTCCATTACTCAGTTTGAAAAATTTCCTACTATCATTCATGCCTTCAGTACAAAAAGAACTGGAGTTAGTAATCTCCCCTTTGAAGCACTCAACCTTGGCTATTGCAACCAGGATAGTCGTGAAAATGTTATTGCAAATCGAAATCTTTTCTTCACTGCCCTCTCTGTGGAAAATTTCAAACTGATTTCTCCAGTCCAACAACACAGCGATTCTTTTTGCGAAATTGAAGAAAATACCCCACTTGACAACATAACTGCTGATGGATTATTCACCCTGCAAAAGGAATTTATCCTCAGTATTCAAACTGCTGATTGTTTCCCCATTATTATCTATGAACCTTCTGCTGAAATAATCGGAATTGTTCACGCAGGATGGAAAGGTGTACTGAATGAAATCATCATCAAAACTATCACCGCTATTACTGATAAATATAATGTAAAACCTAAAAATCTCATGATCGGTATCGGACCAGGTATTCAACAATGCTGCTATGAAATCAAAGAAGATGTTCTGGAACTATTTGAAAAACAATTACCCTATGCTAAAAAATGCATTCGATACGAATATAATAAAATTAAACTCGACCTCCTTCATCTTCTTTTATTCCAGTTATGGAGCTTGAGAGTATCTCATAATACTATTAATTATATAAAATTATGCACTCATTGTAATTCAAGATATTTTTTCTCTTTCAGAAGGGAAGGTCCCACCGGCAGATTAATGAGTATCATTTGTAAAAGATAACCCAGGGCTTTAGCCCTGGGAATAGGGGACGGTAGGTTATGCGAAGCAACCTTTCCCGTCCCATAGGGACAAGCGAAAATAACCCAGGGCTTTAGCCCTGGGAATAGGAAAGGGAGAATTTAGTGGTGATAGTTTTTACGATAAATAGCAATACTTTCTATAAAATCAAAATCAGGAATCACTCCGATGCCAACTCCTTGGGGTACCTCAATCAGACCCTTCCTTATTATAAATTCATGATCAATAATATCCTTACTCCAGTAGCGTCGTGTCTCTGAAATATCATTCGGGAGCGTAAAATCAGGCAGTGTTGCCAGCGCTACATTGAATGCTCTTCCGATGCCGCTTTCAAGCATTCCTCCGCACCATACAGGTATTCTACGGCTCGCACAATAATCATGAATCTCCTTTGCCTCTATATATCCACCAACTCTCCCTATTTTTATATTGATGACACGACAACTGCCCAATTCAATCGCTTCGCTTGCTTTATGCATCCCCGTTATAGATTCATCAAGACAAATATCCGTTGCAATATCACCTTGCAATACTGAATGATAATATACATCATCATGTGCTAAAGGCTGTTCAATCATGAGAAGTTTGTATGCATCCATTTCCTTAAAAAGAGGAGCATGTTCTATTCCATATGCAGCATTGCAGTCCACCGACAAACAGATTCCAGCATGCATTTTACGCATGCTGGAAAGAATTATCGTGTCTTTGCCAGGCTTTATTTTCAATTTAATTCGCTGGTACCCTTCCTCCAATCTTTTTTCGATTATTCCATTCAATTCATCCAAGCTATCCTTTATCCCAATGCTTACCCCTGAAATTACTCCATTCTTTACTCCGCCCCATATTTTATATAATGGCTGACCCATTTTCTTTGCCTTTAAATCCCAAAGGGCCAATTCCATCGCAGACTTTGCCATATTGTGACCCTTTATAAATGAACAGTTTCTTTTAAAATTAATGGGATCCTCAATTTTATCCGCAAAAAGAAGTGGAATGATATACTCCTCAAGGATATGCAATGCAGTTGCATTGTTCTCGTAACTGTACAATGGATCCTTATCGGTCGCCGATTCTGAAAAAGCAATTATTCCATCAGAAAAAACGCTAATCAGCAATATTTCCCGCTCATATATTCTGCCAAAACTGGTCTCAAAATGCTCCACTAACGGAAGCTTGATTATTCTTATTTCTATCTTTTCTATCATATTTTCTTCCTCTGATAAAAAAATTATATGTTACTGCAAAAAAATATTTTAAAATTTTTTTGATCATATTGTCAAGGCAGTTCTATATAAAAATGCATTAACTACTTATCATTTCGTTTTTTTCTCAAATAAAATCTATGACATAATATTACTGGAAACTATTATGAGAAAAATGAAATGACCACGCAAGGCAAAAGAGAGAATGATATTGGAATATCCTCAGCCTCTATTGTGCTTTCATGAAAACAGATTAATTCTTCTTATTCATTATTCCTGGATAATTAAATATGCACGCAATATGCATTATAATTTTATTTTTATGAGCTTGACAAACTATTTTATTTGCATTAGAATTTAATGTTACAACAATACGTATGAAAAAGAAGTATCCAATCAATACGATGATTTCGATCCAACAGATTTTTTCTGTTCTAACAATAAACAATCAAAAAACTACAGGAGGTGTCTTATGAGTAAGTTAGGCAAAGGCCTAATTATGCTATTGTCCGTGTCTTTTCTTCTTGTGATATTGTTCCATGTTGATACATTCGCATTCAAAGCAAGAGAAGATTTGAACGCAGTTGAAGCATTAGAATTCCAAGCTGATAACATTTACATCAGCAGCACTCAAGTACCACTCGTCGAAATTGCAGCTCAATTAGCAACTGCAAGCGCATGGAACGCATTCACGGCGCAGTACGATAGCATTTATGTTTATTTTGATCCACGTTCAGGAAGACCCGATTCCTTAATGTATCCCTCTCCCCTTATCCCGGGTGATGGCGAAGGAAACAGGGTTTCTCTTAACACACTTGCAAATCAACTAGGTTATAAAGTCGATACAGTGACACTAGATGTAATTAAAGACCTGCTCATTCAGCACTTGAGAAAACATAACAACCTGCTCAACATCAACCTCAACGAACTCGGAAATATCAGAGGAATGCAAGTTTCTCCTAACTTGTGGAATGCCAATTTCACACGCCAGATTAATGGAATCCCGGTACGTGATTCTAACGTGTCGTTCACAATTAACCACGGCAACCTGGTATTGTGGGGATTCTACAGATGGGGAGACATCAATGTGAATCTCGTCCCTTCAGTCAGTAAAGACAGTGCTATTGCCGCAGCATTCAATTACATCAGCGGCAAACTTCCCACAGACAGATTCACCACAAGACCTCATCTTGAAATCCTTCCTCTTTCTCCGAATTCCGACAGAGCTGTCGGAAAAGGTTACGACCATGCATTGGTATGGGTATTCCAATTCCAAAGAGAAGGATTCAACAATAATTGGGAAGTCATGGTTGATGCACACAGCGGAAATGTACTTTCACTGCAAGATACAGTTCAATATGTGACAAAGAAAATAGTAGGTGCTATTTATCCCATTACGAACGACGAATGTTGTCCCGACGGTTGCGCGGTATCAGGAGCTCCTGCTCCTTACACCAATACTGGTTTTGCTGCTCCTAACGATTATACTAACTGGGGTGGTATGTACGATTACACTTCTGGAACGGTAGTCACTTCGCTCGATGGAAGATATATTAATATGGGTACTGATTCTTGCGGAACCATCAGTGAATCATCCGCTACCGGTGATATTGATATGGGTGGAACTAATGGTCAGCACGATTGTACGATCCCGGCTGGTCATTCTGCCGGTGATACGTTCTCCTCTCGTTCCTGCGCTATTGAAATTACTGGTATGAACAGACAAGTAAAAAGCTGGCTCCCAGGCATGGCATGGCTCGATTCATTCATCATCTGTAATGTGAATCAAAACTTAACCTGTAATGCAACTTTTTCCGGTAATACGATCAATTTCTACCGTTCCGGCGGTGGTTGCAGAAATACGGGTGAAAATGCTGCTGTATTTGATCATGAATGGGGTCATGCAGTTGATACCCATGATGCTCAGCCTTCAATCAGTCAGCCCGGTGAAGCCATTGCTGATATCGCTTCAAGCGTAAGATTGCATCAATCCTGCATCGGCAGAGGTTTCTTCTGGACTCTCGATAGAGGATGCGGTACGTGGACAGGCTGCCCTACTGATCCCGGAACTGTTTACGGTTATAACTGCAGTGGGTATAATGCAGCAGAATGTTGTCTTGGCTGCACTGGAATTCGTCAAATTGATTATGTACAACATGCTGATCCCGATGCAGATACTCCAGCCAATTACACTTGTACAATCTGCGGCGCTGGTAGCGGTACCCCTTGCGGTAAAGAAACACATTGCGAAGGTATTCCTCCTGCAGAAGTAGGCTGGGATTTAGCAGCACGTGATTTACAGGCTGCACCTTTTAATCTGGATAAGCAAACTGCCTTCACTGTCGCTGATAAAATTATATGGCAGGGCCACAATAATGTAATTCAATGGTACACTTGTACCTGCCCGACTACCAGTGGTTGCGCTGCTACAAACGCCTACCCAGGCTGGCTCGCAGCTGATGATGATGACGGTAACGTCAACAATGGTACTCCGCATATGACAGCAATTTATGCAGCACATAACCGTCATGCTATGGCATGCGCTACGCCTACACCACAAAACAGCGGTTGCTCCAGCGGCCCAAGCACCGCAGCAACCTTATCCGCTACACCCGGTAACAATAACGTAGCACTTTCATGGACTGCCGTTACAGGCGCTGCAAATTACTATGTATGGAGAACTGATGGACCTTACGGTTGCGATTTCGGTAGAGCAAAAATAGCAACCGTAGCTACTACGAGCTACACTGATAATATGGCTCTTAATGGAAAAACTTACTACTACAATGTACAGGCAGTTGGTTCAAATGAAGATTGTCTTGGACCACTCAGCAATTGCGTGAGTGCAATGCCTGCACCAGGACCTCAAGCATCGTATCAAAGCAACACATTTACCGACGATTGTCCTGCCGGTGGTCCCGGTGATGGCAACGGAATCATTGATCCCGGCGAAACGGTTGTTGCTGATATCACTATCATTAATGACGGAACAGGCGGAATTACCAATATTAACGGCACCCTCTCAACAGTTACTCCAGGCGTAACAATGGTTGACGGAAGCGCTACCTTCCCGAATCTGCCAGCTCCAGGAAATACAGCGTCCAGTAATCCTCCAGATTACACTTATACAGTGGCTAATTCATTCACCTGCGGTAATGACATCTCATTCACTCATAATCTGACTTACACGGAAGGCGCAGGCGGTACATCTGCTAATTTCACACGCAAAGTTGGTCAATTAGGTCCACCAACGGTAATCTTCAACCAAACATGGGAATCCGGTTCAACAGGATGGACAATGACCGGTCTGTGGCATCTCACTACGGAAGCAGCCCAAGCCTGCATGGCAGAACCTTATCCTTCTCCAGTAACTGTTGCTTACTACGGTCAGGATTCAACCTGTACCTTCAACACCGGCGCTACTACAAGCGGTAATCTCGACAGAACTACCGGTATCTCCGGAATAACTCCTGATGCGCTATTAAGCTTCATGTATGTCTATCAAGGAGAAGGTGGCACCTCCTACGATCGCTCGTCCGCACACGTATCACCGGATGGAACAACCTGGACCCAGGTTTGGACAGACGCTGGATCAGCTGTATTAACATGGACTTCGTCCGGTAATCTCTCACTCGCTTCATGGGCTGGCCAATCTATTCGCCTAAGATTCAGCTTCAATTCAGTAGACGGTCTCTATAATGATTACCTCGGTTTCGCAGTTGATAATATCCAAATTCAAGCAGCATCAGGATATGTTTGCAATACCTGCACCGTTACCACGCAAATTCCAGGAAGTGTTCTTAACAACCTTACCGTTGCTAAATCAGGTGCCAATCTCTCATTAGCATGGACTCCTCCCGGTGGAACCTGCACTGTTACCGGTTATGGCGTATATCGTGGAACTCTCCCAATTGCAGCTTACACTCATTCATCATTATCCTGTACCGCTTCTACTCCTTATTCAACTCCACAAGATACCGGAAGTTACTACTTCCTGGTTGTACCTCAAAACTCCACCAACGAAGGCTCCTACGGTCTCGATTCCTCCGGCGCTCAAATCCCAGCAGCTGCTACACCATGTCATCCTCAAAATACATCACCTTGCTAAGCAAGTAAGTAAGTAATAACTATAAATCAGGGGTGAGCATTTTGCTCACCCCTTTTTTTTATGTTCCTCTATTATCGCTTTGAGCTCTTCATATTCCTGCCAGTTCAAGTATCCAAAATAATGCGAAAAAATACTGTTATTCTGCAAAAGCGGTTCCTTTAACAACTGCCCCCGAACACGTCCGGGTAACCTCCCAAAATCACGTGTCCCCGGTATCGGACTGTATAACGAAAGCTTCGCATTTCCCCCATTATCATGAACAAATTTTATGCTTTCACCTATCTCTTCGTTTGTTTGTCCCGGGATCCCTCCTAATAAATATACTCCTATCTCTCCTTCCTTATATCCTGCCTTAAATAACGATTTCATCGCTGATTCAAATTCCTTCTGCGTTACCTTCTTCCCGTATAATTCATGCTTGTGATCACTCGCTGTCTCAAGACTTATCCGTATCGTTTCAAATTTTGCCTCAAACATAGCCTCCGCCACCTCATCATTAATATATCGCGCATTTAATCCATTCGGACTATGAAAACTAAATTTCACCTTCTTTTCCTTCACTTCATGTAATATGCGCAATAAATGATTGCCTGCGTTTACTAATAACGCATCATCATAAAATACAATATTATTGAAATGCAAAGCATCATAAAAATAAAATAGTTCTTCTACTACATTCCGGTAATCTCTTTGCAAAAAACCTGAATAAAAATAGGAAGACGCACAATAACTGCACCGGTATGGACATCCACGCGAAGTAAGAATTGGTAAATATGATAAATTCTTGATGAGTTTCCATGCAGGATAATAAGCATTGCTTAATTCACTCTTAAAACATGTCCCAGGATATATTTGTTCCAATAACAGCACTATTTGACCTTCCACTAATCCTTCAACCAGTAAATCAGGATTCACTGTTTCTTTCGCATGCTCTGGCATTAAGGTAGCATACACTCCTCCTAATACAATAGGACACCCAGGTTTATATTTCCTGCATAGTTCAACTACTCTCATTACCCCCGGATACCAGTACGTCATCATTGACGTGATAAATACTACATCTATTTTGCCCACTTGTTCTAACTCACTTATAATAACATCCTCAGGTAAGCCATAGCGACAATATTTTCTTGGAATACTCTTTAAAATAACCGGTTTCTCTACCTCCTCGCGATAGAATTTACCCCTGCCATCATCCATCCTCTTCAACTTTCCCTCGCTACTCTCATGTGTGGGATCCAAACAATTGAGATACTTTACCTGAAATCCCATCTCCTCAAGCAGGGTCGCTAAATACAATAATCCCATCGGCTGTATCCATAAATCATAAGCAGCAATATCATAAATCCATGGTTGAATTAACAATGCACGCCTTTCTGACAATACTAACCTCCTATTTTAGGGACTGGGGACTGGGGACTGGGGACTGGGGAACCGCTTCGTGCTTTGAACTTTGAATCTTGTACGTTTAATAAGAAATTGAGATAAAAGACAGTGAAAAACCTATGTGCCCACCCTGTTTTTTTTATTATGTATTTCATTTTCACAAACGTTGTTCATTCATTGTAACTTTTTCATCTCGTCTTGTAAAGCAATTCCCCAGTCCCCAGTCCCCAGTCCCCAGTCCCCAGTCCCCATTTGACAACCAACCTCTATTCATTTATATTGCAATGATAAGGATGGTTAGTTATGAAAGAAGCACAATGGTGGTCAACTGCTAATGGTAAAATTCAATGTTATCTTTGTCCTCGTTATTGTAAAATTGGTAAAGGCCAAAATGGTTTTTGCTTTATCCGGAAAAATATAGATGGAACCCTCCAATCTCTTGCATATGGTTCCCCTTGCTCTGTAAATATAGACCCGATCGAAAAAAAACCTCTCTTTCATTTTTATCCTGGTACCAATATCCTTTCACTGGGAACCCTCGGTTGTAATCTTGGTTGTCTGTTCTGTCAAAATTGGAGTATCACAAAAATAAAGAAAGCAAAAGAACCAGGTAAACCCTCCAGGGAATTACTGCCTGATGATGTGGTAAAAGCCGCCCTGAATAACAATTGTCCCGGTATTGCCTATACTTATAATGAACCTACTATTTGGGCTGAATATGCAGTTGATATTGCTAAAATTGCTCATTCGCATTCTATTAAAAGTGTCATGGTAACCAATGGATATATCACAAAAGAAGCTTTTCATGATGTATATGATAATATTGATGGCGCTAATGTTGATTTGAAATCCTTCAACGAACATTTCTACAGAAAATATGCTGCAGCTCATATTGATCCGGTACTGCAAGCTCTTCTTGCACTGAAAAAAGAAACGAATGTATGGTTTGAGATTACAACACTTTTAATACCAGGATTGAACGATAATGATGAGGAAACAAAAAAACTATGCGCATGGATTCTCAATGAACTTGGTCCTGATATACCCCTTCATTTTACCGCTTTTCATCCTGATTATAAAATGCATGATCGTGGTCCTACACCCGCAGAAACTCTTGAACATGCTCGTTATATCGCCATGCAATGCGGTATTCATTTTGTTTACGTGGGCAATGTTTCCAGTAATTCAGCTAATACTTACTGCCCGCAATGTAATAAACTTCTCATTCAAAGAGGCTGGCATTCTATTGTACGTAACGAACTCATAGATGGTAAATGTTCTTGCGGTGAAGCAATACCTGGAAGATGGATGAAGTAATAGGTATAGTGATTATTCTTTTGACACAACTATTGTTTGTATGCTTAATATTAAAAGATAATCAAACGCGGGGCAAGCAAGTATTATCGACATCTTAGCTATCATGAACCTGCAGTTTTCAACATGACTGTTGAAAAAAAATCATTATGAATAATAAACAGCATGATATTATTGAAATGTTTGACCGTATTGCACACCGGTATGATTTTTTGAATCATCTCCTAAGCTTCGGTATCGATTACTTCTGGAGAAATACTACGGTTAAAGAACTTAATTTTGTGGGAACAGTTCTGCTGGATCTATGCGGTGGTACAGGAGATATGGCATTGGCATTTAAGAATAATGGCATAAAAATTATATGCGATTTGAGCACACCCCTC
>MFGW01000050.1:15493-16889 GCA_001780385.1 Candidatus Fischerbacteria bacterium RBG_13_37_8
TTGCACAGGAAAAATGCAAAAAAAAGAAAGGATTTTTTATTCTTAAAGCAGATGCTCTTCACCTTCCACTCAATAATAATTCTGTAGACGCCATTACAATAGCTTTTGGTTTGAGAAATATTATTAACATTGAACAAGCATTGCTCGAATGCTATCGTGTGTTGAAAAAAAATGGAAGTCTCGCTATACTTGAGTTTAGTCTCCCAAAAAATAACGTGATTCGCTTGTTCTATACGTTGTACTTGAGATATATTGTGCCCACTGCTGGCGGTATAATTTCCGGATGCTATTCGGCTTATGCTTATTTGCAAAATTCTATTGAACAATTTCCTCGCTATGATGAACTCATTGCAATATTGAAACAATGTAATTTTATTAACACACGATACCGCATTCTCAGCTTCGGTATTGCAACACTCTACCTTGGAAAAAAATAAAATGGAAAAAGAACCTCAATCACAAGAAAATATTTTCAATATTAAACTGGCCCTTTTTGAAGGTCCCATTGATCTTCTTCTCTATCTTATTAAAAAAAATGAAATTGATATCTATGATATTCCAATTGCGCAAATAACGGAACAATTCCTCCAATACATTGAATTTATGAAAATTCTCGCTATTGATATTGCCACCGAATATATTGTCATGGCAGCATATTTAATCCATCTCAAATCATGTATGCTGCTGCCCGCCAATACATTAAACGCAGAAGAGCTTGCCGGGGATGAAGACCCAAGAATGCCCCTGGTACGTCAGCTCCTCGCTTATAAAGAATTACAAAAAGCAACCGCAACTATTGAAGAAATGTATGAACAACAAAAATTGATTTACTTTAGAGAACCAGAAGAAGAAGATCAGAAACCTATCCTGCTGGAAGAATTATCAGTCAATTCACTCGTTTTTTCCTTCTTTGAAATTCTTAAGAAAAAAAAGCAGGACATTCTTCATATTCCGGCTGATTCTATACGCATGGAAGATTCAATTAATGATATCATGTCTCTCCTCAAAAGAAAAAAATTTCTCAGGTTGTCTGAATTAATTGTGTCTAAAAGAATAATAGAAATTGTCTCTCTTTTCATGGCAATACTGGAACTTATAAAACAAAAACGTATCAAAGCTTTTCAAAATGAAGAATTTTCTGATATTTTTATAATAAGCAAGAGAAGAGCAAAAACACTACGTTTAGTGAAGGATTAAACCCCTGATAATAAATCCCACTGGAATTACTTTGCTTCGGTTATTCTTTTGAATAATTTTTCGGTAACAGGCTATCTTAAAATAAAAATGATCAACTGTTCCTGAAATAGTACCATCAATATTCTTGCGCCAATCAAAATTTCTGCGCGTTCGGTTTATTGCAATAACAATCCCGATTTCACCATCTACAAGACTGTTG
>MFGW01000050.1:17120-17262 GCA_001780385.1 Candidatus Fischerbacteria bacterium RBG_13_37_8
CTCCTACTCCTTTACCTCCCGTAATGCCAATGTCTGCTTCCTTTGCCTCACCCGGTCCATTTACCACACATCCCATAATTGCTACATGTAATGATTTTTTGACATTCCTGAGCTTGTCTTCAATTTCAGCAGCTATTGAATG
>MFGW01000050.1:17318-17876 GCA_001780385.1 Candidatus Fischerbacteria bacterium RBG_13_37_8
TCCTTAATCCAAGTACCTTTAATATTTCAAAACCTGCCCGCACTTCCTCCCCGGGATCCGTTGATAATGAAACTCTTATTGTATCCCCAATACCTTCATATAATAATATACCTATGCCAATTGCTGATTTTATCGTTCCTGTATACTTCGTTCCCGCTTCCGTTATCCCAAGATGCAATGGATAATTCAATTTCCGCGAGATTAGCCTGTATGCCCTTACTGTCCGTTCTATATCATGAGCTTTCACGGAAATAACCGTATTAAAAAAATCATTCTCCTCAAAAAAATTAACAGAACGAATTACACTTTCAACCATTGCCTCCGCAGTAGGATAAGTATATTTTTTAAGCAAATCCTTCTCCAGTGAACCCGCATTTATCCCAATTCTTATTGCAACATGATAATCTTTGGCAACTTTGACCACTTCCTTTACTTTCCAGGCTTCTCCTATATTACCCGGATTAATTCTCAGTTTATCTACTCCAGCTTGAATCGCTTGTATCGCAAGCTTATAATCATAATGAATATCTGCCACCAGGGGCATTTGCGTGCTCTTCC
>MFGW01000050.1:17924-18200 GCA_001780385.1 Candidatus Fischerbacteria bacterium RBG_13_37_8
GCACTATGTGACAACCCATCGCTTCCAGGTTTTTTATCTGTTCAATAGTCGCCGAACTATCCGAGGTGCGCGTTTTCGTCATCGTCTGTACTGCTATAGCATTATCACTACCAATAGCAACGGCCCCTATTTTTACTGTGCGTGTCTTTCTTCTTTTTTTCATAGAACGGACTTATTATAAGTCGCCTGAAGGATTTAATCAAATCGGGGACTGGGGATTGGGGACTGGGGACTGGGGAATAGGGACTGGGGATTGGGGACTGGGGAAGTGGGGAC
>MFGW01000051.1:0-832 GCA_001780385.1 Candidatus Fischerbacteria bacterium RBG_13_37_8
TAAGAAAGGATCTAATGGAACACGCCAGAAAAAGACGTTTATAAGAAAGGATCTAATGGAACACGCCAGAAAAAGACGTTTACAAATTGAACTAATATAGGGTTATCTTATTTGAGCGCTTATGCCCTAATTCCCATTCCCTGTAACTATTGCCTGCACCGGCAGTATTAGTAATATGAAAAATGCTCAATAAGGAGGCAACTATGAAAGGAATAATCATATTTAACATTGTCATCAGTCTCATGATATCATTTTGCCAGGCTGAATTTTTTGATAAATATTCAGTGAAAGACAGTAGTACAATCACGAAGGAATTATCATTTACCGGACTTACGGGGCCAAAAACAGTGGATATTGATAATGTGTTTGGTTCAATCACTATCACAGGATATAATGGTAATACTGCAAAATTCACCATCCAAAAGACGATACACGCAAATTCTCAGAACGCACTTCAACGAGCACAGCAGGAAGTCACATTGGATATTAGCACTGAAGGTAATACTATAACGCTCTATGTCGATGGACCTTTCAGAGATCACAAAAGACATATTAATTTTGATGGGCACCGGCAGGATTATATGGTACAATACGATTTTCATGTTCAGGTACCGCACGATACCAGTCTTTATCTGAGAACAGTCAATGAAGGGGATATTGCGGTCAAAGATATTGAAGGTGAATGCGAACTCAAGAATGTAAATGGCAGTATAGACATCGACAAACTAAGGGGTGATTTTGCCGTCTCGACAGTCAATGGCAAGATAATTATGAATTCAATTGACGGTTCAGGGGATGCACATACCGTTAATGGAAAAATAAATCTGCAATT
>MFGW01000051.1:874-2906 GCA_001780385.1 Candidatus Fischerbacteria bacterium RBG_13_37_8
TGGAGATTTGGAATTAGTATTTCTTCCGGATCTTTCTGCTGATTTCAATATAAATACATTCAACGGGAAAATATATAATGCATTTTCTTCCGGGTATTCAGATGTATCTGTTTCTGAAATAGAAACGAGACATAGTAAGCATAAATTTCATTTCAATCAAAGGCAGGAGATTCGCATAGGTCAAGGCGGGCCTGAGATAGATCTGAACACACTTAACGGCGACATTTCGCTTTCTAAATAAATACCTCTAATAAATTAAGGACTAGGGAATGGGGAATAGGGATTAGCGACTCATGCCCTGCTTCCTATTCCAGACAAGTCGCAATCCAAAACTACAAAAATTAATACCCGAAGTATTCTTCTTTGAGTTGCTTGATCATCTTGCGTGCTTTTTCTATCGCGCCCAGGGCGCGCTCCGTACAATAATCAGTCAAGTATTCCATGGCAAGTGTCTTATCTTTTTCGTACAACTCCAGGACAGTTTTCTCAATCACCGGTTGCAGCTTATAGCCGTCCTGTTCATATGCCTGCCAAACCGGTTTTACCCTCGTAATGTTGATTCTATAATTCAAGTCAACAAGATTCTCCAGTTCATTGAAAATCCAGAATGCTTTTGAATCATCATAATCGAATGTTCCAGCAGGAGGATAAAAATGAAATATAGCTGTCAGGTTATCTTCGATGTTATACTGTTTGGAGTAAGGTGCGGGTGTTTCGGTAATGCCTGCATACCATGGCGTCAGGACACTTGAACAGCCTGCAGCAGTAGTGCGCCAGTAGATGTTGCCTATTTCAGGCGGCAGCCAACTGCGAAGTTGGAAAACAGCTATTTCCTGGTTTGCCTGGTTACAAATCATACCATCAGCCATTCTCAATACATCATGAGGTGAACCAAGTTCGTAGTTATTTGTTTTATCGAATTTTGTTCCTTCGACGTGGTCGCTGAGAATATTTCTGATATCACTGACCGTAAGTTTTCGGTTTGGCTTAACCGAAAACGGCAATGGTCCTTTTGTGGGAAGTGGTATTTCCTTACCGATGACAAGGCTTTGACCACGCCATTGACGTGGATCACAATTATTCACCGGTTCGAACCAGCCAGGCCATGATGGCAGATCATAGGCATCCCGGAAATTAAAAGGCTTGCCGCTTTTTGGATCATACCAGCCTTTCTCCACCGCATAATCTATAATATCAGCAGAAGCCAGGAAACGGCTCGGATCTTTCAAATCAATTTCCTGGATTATGTTCACATTCGGCAAAAGCACCACTTCATCATCAGGCACTCTTTGCGCTACCCAGCGTTTGCCCATGATAGCAGTAAAAATCCATGCTTCATTCGGATCTGCAATGACAAAACTCGTGCCGGAACTACCATAACCAAATTCTTCTATGAAATGAATAAACACATCAACAGCTTCGCGTGCTGTTTTTGCGCGTTTCGCTGCTTCAATTCTCAGCATATGCACGATGCCATCATTCACAATATCACCCTTCTCACGCAAATCATCCAGTGATTTTTCTTTTGAGTGCGTCGCATCACTCACACAAATAACACCCCATTCATTCATAACCGCATCACTGCCCGGCATGCCGAAATTTTCTGACCAGATGTACTTGTAACTTTCCTCCACTTCCGGATAACTGCCGTCCCCAATCAGTTCATACATTGCGCCTTCCTCATTCTTGATTCTCGGGACTACCCAAAAATTCAGGAACACCTTTTCAGGTCCATTTTGTTCTGCATGCCCTACAAGCACCGAGCCATCTGCCGTGGCTTTTTTTCCTGCCACCACCGCATAACAGCCATACAAGACCTGTGAAACAATAAGTAAACAAAACATTATGATATATGCACGGATTAGTTTCATTATTCAATCCTCCTAGTATAAATAAGTTCAATGTTCAAGGTTCAAAGTTTCTTTGTAGCATGCTGTAGGGGCGAATCTTGTGTTCGCCCATGTTTCTGCATTGCGAGAATTATTGTAAAATGAATAATAGCACCAGTCAAGCAAATATTTATTTGGGGATT
>MFGW01000051.1:2926-5629 GCA_001780385.1 Candidatus Fischerbacteria bacterium RBG_13_37_8
AGGTCGCTATTCCCTAGTCCCCAGTCCCTTTTATTGGCGGTAGCTGATATTATGCAGGTCGTGGATGGTTTTGAAGGGAGTGGGAGGATGCAGGTATTGGCCGAGGAATTGGTAGATTTTAAGGCGTGTTTTTTTTGCGAGGGGTGTATCGATGCGATCGAAGCTATGACCGCCGGGTGCATCTTTAAATATTTCGTAGTCGAATTTTTTTCCTTCAGCTTTGAGTGCCTGAATCAGATGTTCCACTTCCAGCACGTAGACATCATCATCGTTAGTATTGGTATGGATAAGGAGGGGTGTTTGCAGTTTTTTAGCATGGGTGACGGGAGAGCGGCGCTGGTATTCATAAACATTTTCATTGACTGTTTGTCCGATATGAAAATCAGCGGAATATTCTTTAGGGTAGTCCTCAGTTTGATACCCCATTCGCATGATAAGGTCGCTGACCGGAACTCCAGCAAAGGCTACCTTGTAATCATCCGGATGTTCAAAAATATTCATCAAGGCAATTAATCCGCCATGGCTCCATCCAATAATGCCAACTCTTTCTGCGTCGACAAAATCATAATTCTCAATCATATAATTCCGGCTTGCATAGGCATCTTCTATTTCTAATCCGCCGTAGTCAATCTTTTCATAGAAGGCGCGACCGTAGCCGGTACTGCCGCGGTATTCAGGAGCAATTACAATGTAGCCTTGTGCGATCATTTCACGGACAATATGTGCATAGTAAGTGGTGAAATTAGCATGGACACCACCATGTGGCAGAACGAGGAGCGGGTATTTCTTGTTATGGTCGATAGTTTTCGGAATAAAAATATATGACCAGAATTTTACAGGATTCGCAGCGCCAACGGCTGTTGGATTTTTGATATTTGCAGGAGGTGGACCGACATGAAACACCTTGTCAATAAATGCAAGGTCTCCCACTTTATTATACCAAAGGAGATCATCGACCAATTTTTCCAATTGATCAAGTCGATGGTTGAGATCATCAAACTGTTTCTGTATTTTATCTGCATCTTGTTTCTCATTATCATCTGCATATGCTGCGGGTGCTATAAGACATGCGCACAACGCAGCAATAATGCAGAAGACGATTATTCTTTTCATATTCATTAGTGCACCTCCAGTTTAATCAGTGAAAAGTGACCAGTGATCAGTAAATAGTGATCAATGGTCCCACGCAATAGCGTTGAAAGTTATCATATAATTGTATCAATTTTCACCGTATGATGTAAAGGGGATTCGGAGAAAAGCACGTAACTGATTGCAGGGGACAATAGTAACTGCCAGCACAACCGCCGGTCACTTCATTATGCAATAGTGTTTCGATGTATTTATAGAAAATACTGCCAATGCTGACATCAGTAAAGCTTGCGCCGACATGCAATTTCCATGTATATGCATTCATGCTGGTCAATAATTCATTCAGGTGAATATCCCAATGCAGTGACGGATGAGAGCCGGTGATTTGTGCAGCAAAGTCACACGTTTCATGCCATATAGCATAAGCATTACCGGAAGAATCTACTGCTAGGGCTGGATAAAAACCAACTCTATCAACAGAATCATTTGCCCTTAAATTAGTTCCACATGTTCCACTGCTGTTATCATAACTGGAAGAATAAATTCCCCCTCCAGCGCCAATCTCACGCCCGTCTAACCACAATGCCTGGACATTTCCTGCTGCATCAATTCCAATGGAAGGAGAAGAAGTATACTGCGCAAGATACCTTTCAAGTACCGCCTTCTCTTCTGACCAATTCCCCCCGTTCGGCTTGCGTGCATATTTTATGCTGTAATCCTCATTCCAAATAGCATGCAATGTTCCGCTTGCATCTATAATAATTTTTGATATGGAATTACTATACCCCACTCCATCATTTATCGGTCCTTCTTCCTGCCCAAATGCATACACAACGCACAACACCATTATAATAAGGAACACATTGCTTCTTAACACTATGCTTTTATTAAGAAGCAGGACTCCTGGTATTTGAGAGACATACTTCGTAAATGGTGGAGACAGACCTTTACTTTTTTTGCAAATTTGCAAATGTCCGTCTCCGTTTTTCTACTGTTTTTTGATAAAATCTAATAGTTGCAATGCCAGTCACTATTCTTCATTAAAAATAATTTTCCGCAAGGAATCCGGTATCATTGATTTAAGTTTTTTATGTGATTCAACCAAACGCATAATATCAGCTATATCCTTCTGCCTCTTGCTTGGTCTTCTTTTCTCATCCTGGGCAGCCCATATTTTGCCCTGCAATACATCTTCTCTAGAAGCCACCTGCAATTCATACCCCAATACATTTTTGAGAATGGAGTGTTCTATGAAACTCTGATACCTTTCATCAGTTTGTATTTGTATCCTCAAGTCAGACCCTGAAGAAGTGATGTTTATGCTATTTGCATATTTCTTCACCTTGTATTTCTTCTTCAAGCTGGTTAATAATTCATCTATTTTCTCAATTAATACCACAATATCAAGATCTAAGCTGACAATAGGTTCTACATAAGCATTCACTGCCAATCCGCCAATCACACAAAACGGAATGTTCTTTCTTCTAAGGACAGCTATGAATTCTGCTAAAAAATCCCCCCTATCATTAGTTACTTTTTTAAAAAACTGCTTTTTGTTCATAATATTTTGCCTTGTACATCCTAAGCGCTTGCGTAAAAATAACTTGGCAATTT
>MFGW01000052.1:0-138 GCA_001780385.1 Candidatus Fischerbacteria bacterium RBG_13_37_8
TTATACCAATATTGACGGAGGTATGATTGAAGGTTTCGGCTATGAAGTCGCACTCAACTACGGCGAAATCGACTGGCAATTGCAATTGGACCGCATGCTTACCCTTACACAACTAAATAAAAAATTAATAGCACAAGC
>MFGW01000052.1:207-6056 GCA_001780385.1 Candidatus Fischerbacteria bacterium RBG_13_37_8
CTATTCATTCCTTAATTTAGAAATTGGCATGGAACCGGAATGGTTCCCGGAATATTCCATAGATCTCGGTTCCTATACAGGTTCAATTCCGGCGAATACCAATGCATTATATCATGCAAGCTGGCAGGTATATCGCAGAAATTATGAGAATGGAATTGTGCTGGTAAACCCCTCCAGCAGTACAAGAAATATTAACCTCGGCGCAACCTATTATCGCGCCGTACCGCAGGGCGGCGGTTATATCCCTTCCGATGGACAAATTCCACCTGCCTGGGTAGTAACTTACACTGCCGTTACTTCCGTTTCACTTCCTCCTATCAGCGCCGCTATTCTTATGAATCAGTGAAACTGTCCACTATTTAATGATATATGCACCGAGCATCTTTAATTTTTCAGCTTTCATTTTTAATTCTTCTATACATAAGCGCCATCGTTTCTCGCGTACTTCCAACTCCGCAAAAAATTCATAGTGATATGGTTCCTCAGGTATTTGCATCGATTCAATTTTAGTGAGATTCAAACCATGACTGGCAATAATTCCAAGAAATTCAGTAAGACTACCCTGAATATGAGGTAAACGAAATGCAAAAGTTATTTTATGAACCTCTTCTTCATTCTGGTTTTTTTCCAGCATTAGATACCGGATAATATTTTTCTTAATATTTCCTATATCTTCCTTAAGCACTGATAGCTTATAAATATCAGCACATTTGCGTGATGCGATTGCTGCAGTCGAAGTCATTTTCTCCTCAGCAATTGCCCTGGCGCTTTCTGCATCTCCCCAGTATTCTACAGCTTCCCATCCGATTTTTTCAATTATGCTCTTGCATTGTATTAAAGTTTCTGGCGAAGCCAGAACAGTTTGTATTTTTTCAATTGCAACTCCTGGAATCGCTAACAAACAATGACAAATTGGATGATTAATTTCCGTAGAAATCTGGAAGATATTTTCTTCCATAAGAATATACGCTTTTTTTATGCTGCTACCTATTGTATCATCAACTGCTAAAAAAACAGCATCCGCTTCATCGCTGAGGCATGTATATCGCAATTCAGTAAAACCACGGCATGAAATATATTCATGATCAGGATAGTGCGTATTGATAGCTTCCAGAATATGACTCCCTGGGATGCCCCAGTATGCAATCTTCATAATTCTTTTCCTCGCATCATATATATATATTAGCAAATTTCAGCTATTAGTCAATCAAGGTCGCTGGAAATGAAAAGGTTAAGCAAGAGGTTGTTTTCACTTCTCCACTTGAATTATATTTGAAAATATGGTAAATAAAACCATATGGGATTTCTTGTTATGAGTAGCGCGTTTATTTTTGTTATTTTTCTCATTATAATCTTAGCAGCGGTGTTATCATATCTATTGATTATTCGTAAACGTCATATTCAAAAAGAAATTGACTGGTCTCAATATTTTACTAAAGACCAGCAGAACTATTTTCTGACCTTAATCCATAAATATTTTAATAATAAAAATATTGATATAATCATCCAAAAAGGCGCTGTTGCCGTAAAAGAAAAAAATGGTCTAATGGGTCTGGATAATCTAGTGCGTGTTTGTCATAAAAAAGATAGGAATAAATGGGAAGAAATAATCACTGAACATTTTGATTTATTATGTTCTGCTCTTAAAAAAGAAGATAAATTAATAAGTGAGCTTGCAGATTTTTCACGTGCAAAAGATTTTCTTGCAGTACGTATATTTCCCAGTGATTATCTTGATTCAGTAGGAAACGAAACAAAAAGAAATCTTATTTACAGAAAAGATCTTGAAGGAACTATAACTACTCTTGTTTTTGATTTACCATCTTCTATCCGAACAGTAACCGTGAAGGATACAATTGACTGGGAAAAAAGTACAGGTGAACTTTTCAAGCAGGCGCTTGCAAATATATTTAAAAAACATCCTCCTGAAATGGCTGAGATAGATCTTACTTCCAATATAAAGGCAACCGCATTTCAAGGAGAAAATGTCCTCACTGCAAGTCATATTTTATGTCTTCACGAATATCGTAAATGCATCGGTATTTATGGTTCATTGGTTGCTATACCGCATCGTCATATATTGATTTGTTTTCCAATTGAAGATGTATCTATTATTGATGCAATAAATTCCTTGATTGCAATGGTGCAAAATATGCACAAAGAAGGACCAGGTTCAATCAGTCCCAATATATACTGGTATTATAAAGGACTGTTTACACACCTGCCCTATTTTATCTGGAAAGAACATATGGATTTTTGCCCACCGCAAGAATTTGTAAATCTATTAAATATCATAGTAGATAAAGATGATGAGAAATAACATAAGGTTAAGGTTGAGGAAGAGAAGAGGTTAAGGTTGAGGAAGAGAAGAGGTTAAGGTTGGGAAAAGATCAAATAATAATTCTTCCTCTTTTTCTAAACCTAAATATCTTCTAAACCCCGACCTCTCTTCATCCTTGATTTGTATTAACCTTAACCTATACCTTAACCTTACTTGAAATACCATCATGTTTTTTCTACAATATGCAATTGGAAGGAATCTACTATGTTCTTAGGAATACTGTTTGCAATAAAAATAAAAAATTGGGGACACACGTGTTCACTTCAATCCTACCCCGAACAAGTCGAAACCCAAAACAAAGAAAACATATTCTTTGCAAGCATTCCTCCGGAATGCTCACAAACTCAACAAAACTCAATAAACTCGACGGTATGTTGCCAAAAGAAATAATTTTTTTGCCAAAAATGCTAGAATTTCCCGATGAAGGGACTATTTCCCTATTAAGGAGTTACTCATGACCTATTATTATATTTCTGAAAATATACCGAGACGTGTTTTTCTTAAGCTTGGTATAACCGGAGGTGCTGCCATAGCGCTTGCACCTTCTGCATTATCGCAATTGCTCTATTCCAATGCAAGTGAAGAAGCAAAAACCAATCTCGATATTGAACCTCAGATACTTAGCCGCACCATAAAAAAAGCCCTTGAAAAAGGTGGTGATTTTGCTGAGGTATATATAGAGCATCGCATTTCACGTGCCATACTGCTTGAAGAATCTAAATTTAAGAGTGCTGTATTTCATATCAGCCAGGGAGCAGGTGTCAGAGTATTATCAGGAATCAAGACTGGTTATGCTTATACAGAAATCATTGATGAAGCAAGTTTATTGAAAGCTGCTGAAACGGCATCATTCATTGCGCAGGGTGCAAAAAAAATTAAACCTGTAGCTATTAAGCCATCAAAACGTAAATCATTTGTAAAAGTAAAAGTGCCGCTTGAAACTGTTGCAGATGCGAAGAGAATGGATGCAATGCAAAGAGCGCACCAGGCAGCGCTTGATTATGATAAAAAAATAACCATGGTTAGTGTAACATATCGTGATCATGAGAGAAAACGTCTTATTGCTAACAGTGAAGGTCTTTTCATAAAGGATGGATTACCTATCATTTATTTTATAGTACAGGCGCTTGCCGTTGGAGAAGATACGCAGCATATGGGAATGGAGCGAGTAAGTAAGCGGGCGGGTTTCGAACAACTTGATGAAGTTAAACCGGAAGAGGTAGCCAGGGCTGCCGCGCGTGAAGCAGTAACATTACTTGATGCAAAAGAAACACCGGCAGGAAAAATGGATGTAGTATTGCAAAATGGCTGGGGTGGAGTATTAGTGCATGAAGCAGTTGGACATCCGCTGGAAGCTGATAATATTGCGAAAGAAATTGGTGCCTTCACGGGTAAAATGGGTAAAAAAGTTGCCAGCGATATCTTTACCATGATAGACGATGGCACAATTATTAATGCACGCGGTACCACAAGTTTTGATGATGAAGGAACTCAAATGAAACGAAATGTGCTTATCGAAAATGGTGTGCTGGTAAAATTTATTACAGATATACTTTCTGCAAGACAATTGACATTGGAACGTACCGGCAATGGACGTCGCCAGGATTATCGTTACATGCCGATTCCACGAATGACAAATACATTCATAGCAGCAGGAAAAGATAAACCGGAAGATATTCTTGCTTCTACACCCAAGGGTCTCTATGTTCAAAGTTTAAGTGGTGGAAGTGTCAATCCGATTACCGGAACATTTAATTTTACCTGTCGTGAAGCGTATCTTATTGAGGATGGCAAAAAAACATACCCGGTGAAAGGAGCGACTCTGATTGGCAGTTGCATGGAAATTATATCGAATGTCGATGCGGTAGGAAATGATCTTGATTATGGTCCAGGCACTTGCGGTAAAAGTTCACAATATGTCGAAGTAACTGCTGGACAACCTACCGTGAGAATTCGCAATATAAATGTAGGCGGGACGAAAGGCTAAATTAATTTGCGGAGGAAATTATCATGGATTACAAAGATTTATCCGAAACTATAATAAAGAGAAGCTTAAAAAAGGGAGCTGATGCTGCAGAAGTATATATTCAGACATTGCGTCAGCTTGAAATTCAGGTGCGCAAAGGTGAAATAGAAATTATTCAGGAATCGGTATCAAATGGTCTTGGAGTGCGGGTGATTTCAAAAGGGAAATTAGCATTTGCAAGCACCAATGATTTAAATGACAAAGCGATTGATACGACTATTTTACGCGCCATTGCATTTGCACAATCCACTACTCCTGATGAAAATAATGTTCTGCCTTCAGAAAAAGAATCAACAATCGTTGAAGGTTTATATGATCCAAAGATATTTGAGATACCTACACAAGAAAAAATCAGTCTGATTATAAAACTGGAAAAACTGGCAATGAAAAACAAGCGCATCACGAAAAGTGATGGTGCATGGTATAGCGAGGCAGAGGAAATTATTTACCTTGCAAATTCCAACGGTCTCCTCAAGCAGTACAAATCTTCATTATGTGGTATTACAATCGGTGTTGTTGCAGAAAAAGATGAAGAAAAGCGAAGCGGTTATGAATCATGTTACAGGAGATCATTTAGCAATCTTAAACCTCTTGAAGAAATTGCAGATAAAGCTGCAAAAAAAGCATTCAACATGCTCAATGCGCGCCAGGTAAAGACCCAAAAAGCTGCTGTCATTTTTGATCCCGATGTTGCCTATGCGATACTGAATGGAATTCTCACTGCTATTAATGGTGAAGAAGTATTGAAAGGAGCGAGTTTCCTTGGAAAAAAAAGTGGAGAGAAAACAGGATCAGAATTGCTCACTATCATAGACGATGGCACAATACCTGCGGGTTTATTCAGTTCACCTTTTGATGGTGAAGGAGTTACAACACAAAAACGGACTATAATTGATAAGGGTATTCTTAAAGGATTTATGTATAACACTATTGTTGCCAGGCGTGCAGGTGTTAAAAGCACCGGAAACGCTGAGCGGAGTAACTACTCTGCTCTGCCTGATATAGGTTCCCATCATTTTTATATAGCTGCCGGAGAACCTTCCCAGGATGATATCATACAGGCAACAAAAAAAGGACTTTTCCTGAAAGAAGTAACCGGTTACGGAATTGATGCTGTTAATGGTAACTTTAGTGGAGGCGCTGCCGGTTTCTGGATTGAAGAGGGAAAAATAGCATTCCCGGTAAAAGAACTTACCATCGCTGGAACAGCAAATGAAATGCTGAATGATATTGATATGGTTGGCAATGATCTTGAACTAAATGATCAATTATCAGCGCCAACATTCCGTATCAAGTCCATGCAAATTGGCGGCGAAAAATAAATAATTTATTTTTCGGCTTTATGTTTTATTTTACCTGATTTCTGCTGTGGTTCCTTCTATCTTTTTGTAAGGTTCAACACGACCGGCGAGACATTTACCTAAAAATTCATCAGCATGACCATAGAAATCCATATCATTCTCCGGCCGGGCAAAACCATGA
>MFGW01000052.1:6069-6401 GCA_001780385.1 Candidatus Fischerbacteria bacterium RBG_13_37_8
AAACTACATATTTTACTTCAAGTTTGTTTTTTCGCATTGCATCCACTATCTGATCTGATTCACGAATATTAACGCGGGGATCATTGGCACCCTGTGCTATTAACAGTGGTGCTTTTACATGATCTACATGAAAAAGCGGTGATATTTCCTGGTTGAATGCCTCATCATTTTCAGCATCACCGACCCGCATCGTAAACATTTTCTTCAATGGTTTCCAGTAAGGTGGAATTGCTTCAAATAATGTCCTGATATTCGATGGACCTACGATATCTACTCCGCAAGCATACAGTTCAGGCGTAAAGGTTAATCCTGCCAGCGTTGCATATCCACCG
>MFGW01000052.1:6505-6620 GCA_001780385.1 Candidatus Fischerbacteria bacterium RBG_13_37_8
TTGTAGATTGCCGGCATTAAGAAATGTCTTGCCAAATCCATCCGAGCCGCGGAAATTGACCTGCAGTACAAGATATCCGCGGCTGGCTAACCATTGCACCTCCGGATTATAATCC
>MFGW01000052.1:6690-6813 GCA_001780385.1 Candidatus Fischerbacteria bacterium RBG_13_37_8
GCATGATCACGATTCGCAATTGATAATTCCCCGGGATGTCTATCTATTAATATTTTAAAATCATCTTTAATTTTTGGATCCAGCACCTGCCATTCCGGTTTTAAATAATTAAAACTTACCGCT
>MFGW01000052.1:6860-11806 GCA_001780385.1 Candidatus Fischerbacteria bacterium RBG_13_37_8
TGCATTCATTGCAACAGCAGCTCGTATTACAAAATCACTGTCTGTTTCCCAACTAACTATATCCCCGGGATTTTCCGTATCAAGGAGTACGGCGCCTGTTTTCATATCAATGCGGTACATGTCAAACATACTTCTATCACGCACATTCAATCCCACAAGTAATTCATCGGGATGTTTCTTGTCCGTCAGTAAATTTTGTGCTCTTATTCCCTGGAATGGAGTCAAATCACGCACTATTTTAGTTTCAAGATTTACCTGGTAAACATGCCAATTTTCATCACCATCACTATCCTGCAAATACAACAGATGTTTATTATCTTCTGCCCATGCATAAATACGAATCCCGCGGTGCGTGTCTTTTGTTACCATAATTGCATCTTCTTTTCCTAAAGTTTCTACCCATACATTCAACACGTTTTTATCTGAAGGTGCTATATAAGCAAGCCGATTGCCATCAGGTGATATTCGCGGCGTGCGTTTAACCGGATTGCCAAATAATACTTCACGTGGAATTAATGTAGGTAATTCAGCATATACAACAGTCACAATAAATAAAGATAGCATCAATAGTGCTAAAGAAATTCTTTTTATTTTCATAATACCTCCTAAAAGAGTGGGCAGAGATCAGGGGGCAGAGATCAGGAATCAGTGGTCAGGAATAAAGCAGTAAACAGGCATTTCAACAAGTATCCTCAAATCATATAAAACTGTCTAATGTTCCCTGTTGCCTGTCAACTGATTACTGTCTACTGTTCTACTGTCCGTAAGTGCGTAAATAATTTCGCACATCAAGTGTGCTGCCAGTTGCCATCTTAATACGTGTCTGCCATGAATAAAGCTCACCATCTGCATACAGGTTCTGCCGGAGAAATTCACCTGCTTTAGTATTAAAAACATAATCTCTACCAAATTTCTTTTCCAATGCTAAATGCACCTGGAATGATATTATATTTCCTATCAGATAATTTTGTTTATACACTGGTTTTATTACCATCATCATGTACGTTGATTGAGCTATCGGATCTGTCATTGGTTTATCTAATAAGAGATATTTTTTCATGATAGTGTCTCTTGCTTCCATGAAATTCTGCTCAGGATTTTTATATAATTCTATTTCAAGCATAATATCACTTAACAGGTAACGCAGGTAGAGCGGTGCAATGCGAAATGCTTTCTCTTTATCAGATTTTATTTTTTTATCAGTCATTCCATTAAATTTGATAAGCCATTCTGGATTTCTCACAATCCGGGCACCTATATCTGCCATTCCTTCCATAAAAGCATCACAGGTACTGCCGATTGTTCCTTCATATCCTTTTAAAATTGGTTCTGCAGATTTATTAAATAGCGCATTAAAAGCACGTCCCAATTCATTCATTCTCCCTTCAAGACCTGTTCCCGGACTTAAAATTATCCTGTAATCCGATGGTATTTTTAGAGCAAAACCCATTCTTTCCATACCAACCGGCAATTGCTTTTCTTCTATATGAAGCGGCAGCGTATCATAGTTTATTCCTATATTTGCAAGAGTTTCTTTAGCAATTGATGGTATCTTGTCTGCTTTCACCTCTGGCTTAACAATATATCCTGCATAAAGATCAAGCAATTCTTTTATTGCAGAAAATTCAATGTCTTTCTTTCTTATCTCTTTCTTATATTGAGTAATTAAATCTTCATAAGGTTTTCGTGTAATACGTTCTATTTCATCAATAGCTTTATTAAATAGTACACTGCCTAAATTACTTGATTCCAGGACAAAAAAAGCATAATCAGTATAGCCGGCTTCCTTGGCTTTTGCATTGCGCAGTTTCATTAATTCTACTATTTTATTCTGAATTTCTTCAGCGGCAGGTTTTGTTTCCTGTTTATCAGCTTGTATCAAATATGAGTACAATTGTTCTTCCATATTAACTATTTCCGGGTTCAAATTTACTTTGCCGCTGCGAATAATAGTGCGCCATATAACTACGCGTCGTGTAATTGCTGGATCTTGTATGGTATCTTTTGCTCCGTACCATTTATCAATTGTCGCATTTAAAGTTGCATCATTGAATAGTTGATAAAAGCGTTGTTTCGGTGTTTTTAAATCCGCATTAGCTTCACCATTGTAAAAATTCCAGAGCGCAGTAGCCATTTGACCAGAAATATCTTCATACATTTGTTCCTGACTGTCCAGGTATTGCTTTAACTCAACCTCTGTCATTTCTTTTTCTTTCTTTGAGCACCCAAAATGTGCAAGAAGACTAATAATGATAATAAGAAGGTAAAGATTTTTCATATATCTTTTCATCATTAACCTCCAAAAGCATTTTCTTAGATTTATCCCACAATTATATTATTCAATTATACCAGAATAATCAAACAAGTCCAGCCAAAGATATTTGTAAATTTCTATTATCTTTGGCCAAGCATAAAGTAGGGGCGGACCCATGTGTCTGCACTAAAAGGCACAAAGTAAAAAAATGAAAAATTTTCATTTATATAACTTGAATAACGATATTCATATTTTGTATTTATTTGCAGCTCTTCTGCCCTGTGGTATAATGTAATGCGGACTGTCATTATGAGTCCCGCGTCAGCAGGACGTAATAATCCGTAACGGATCGTCGTTGCGAGCTTTGCGAAGCAAAGCGTGGCAATCCGTAACGGACTATGCTTCTAATCCGTTAGGGATTGTTACGTTTGCCTCCGGCAAACTCACAATGACAACAGGCAAGGAACTGATGAATGCTTTGTTCGTCAGCACCTGAATCCTTGATCCCTTTTCAGGAGAATTTATTATGTGGATATTAAATAGTGAACAAATGAAAAAAGCTGACCGAATTACTATAGAGGAACTTAATATACCCGGTCTTATACTTATGGAAAATGCAGGGATAGCCGTGGTAAATGTTATTGAAGATTTGTTTGAAGATATGCTGGATTTGCAATTTACTATAGTATGCGGTCGCGGTAATAATGGAGGAGATGGTTTTGTAGTAGCACGCCACCTGATAAGAAAAGGTGTAAATGTCGATGTTATTTTAATAGGACATCATGAACAACTTAAAGGAGATGCACTTACAAATTACAACATGCTTCGTGTTTATACAAATAGAATTCATGAAGTGCGGGATCGTGCTGAATTTGATTTGTTCCTTGAAATGTTAGAAAAAGCTGATGTAATTATTGATGCCTTATTCGGTACAGGTTTGACTAATCCGCTCAGCGGTTTATTTGCTGAAATAGTCGAGACAATGAACCAGCAGGAAGGTATCATTATTTCGATAGATATTCCCTCGGGCTTAAGCAGCGATACGAACAAAATTATTGGCCCATCCATAAATGCAGATATTACCATTACATTGGCAGCTCCCAAATTATGTCATATATTTCCGCCAGCTGAATTATTTTGTGGAGAATTGTTTGTAGAAGATATTGGCATACAGGATTCAGTTATTATACAAGCTAATCCTTCCCTGAAACTTATAACCGATGAAGATATTATTCCACTGTTAATACCCAGAATGCCTGACACACACAAAAGTCATTATGGTGAAATGCTTGTAGTTGCAGGTTCGTCAGGTAAATTAGGTGCTGCCTGGATGACCGGTCAATCTGCACTTCGCTCCGGTGCTGGATTAGTTACCATTGGCGTACCTCACTCATGCCATAAAACAATGATGAGCAAAGTAGTTGAACTTATGACTGTTGGATTGGCATGCACACCTGAAGGTACTTTTGCAAATGCTGCAGTACCAGAAATTCTTGATTTTGTTAAAGATAAACATCTCATTGCTGTTGGTCCGGGTATCACTACTCATCCTGAATGTGTGGAACTCATACGTGAATTGATTTCCCAGTACGACAAGATAATGGTTATAGATGCAGATGGCATCAATGCAATCGCACAGGATATTTCTATTTTAAATGATAAGAAAGGCACCCTTATCCTTACCCCACACCCTGGTGAAATGGCACGCCTCCTTAAAGTATCTACTAAAGAAATACAAGATAACAGGATTGAAGCATCACGCGATTTCGCAGTCAAACATGATATTATTCTCGTTCTGAAAGGATATCGGACATTGGTCGCTTTTCCAAATGAAATGGTGTATGTCAATCCGACTGGTAATCCCGGCATGGCTTCCGGTGGTACCGGTGATGTACTGACAGGTATGATAGCAGGTTTCGTTGCACAAAATATCGATAATATCAATCAGGCAGTACTTGCTGGCGTTTATTTGCACGGATTGGCAGGTGATATCGCTAAAGAAAAAATCGGCGAACTTCCCCTCACAGCATCTGATATTATGAAATATATCCCTCGCGCTATCAAAACTATCATGAACAACGATTAAATAGAACATAGGACGCAATTGAGATAATGAAATGATGGGATATTACAATAATAGGATTATTATTCGAAGCTCCCAAAAATTCCCTATTCCCTATTCCCCATTCCCTATTCCCTTTATTTATGATTACCATTAAATACATCAGCAACTCGGCAGATGAAACATTTACCATAGCGCAACGATTCGCAGATATGCTCACTGCGAATGAAAAAATCCTTCTGTATGGTGAACTTGGAAGCGGAAAAACATTGTTCATCAAAGGATTAGCTGCAGGTTTCGGAATGCTCAACTATAACGAAGTGTCCAGCCCATCCTTCGTTCTCATAAAAGAATATCATATAAAAACTGTAATTCTCTACCATGTTGATTTATATCGCATCGCTGATAATGACGAGTATTTCTATAAAGATATTGATGAATTAATACGTTCCGATGATCTCGTAGCGATTGAATGGGCAGAAAAACTAAAAGAGACCGCCTTCCCTCATATAAAAATACATCTCGAATATCTCAACGAAACATCCCGCCTGATCACTATCACACAACTCCACTAATCACTGTTACCTGCTCCCTGTCCTCTGAGTACTGTTCACTATTTTTTCAAATACT
>MFGW01000052.1:11988-12115 GCA_001780385.1 Candidatus Fischerbacteria bacterium RBG_13_37_8
CAGGGTGTTTTAAAATTCTGCACGTAATAACTGGGAGAGAACTTTGCATAGAGTTCTGGATTTGTCCATGGCATTCCTTTGAATTCCCATTCGGGGAACCATAGTTCTTCAGTTCCAGCATACATGC
>MFGW01000052.1:12324-13246 GCA_001780385.1 Candidatus Fischerbacteria bacterium RBG_13_37_8
CTGCCGCACCATCAAACCAGAATTCATCAATTGTATCCATCTCCAGTGTGTCAAGAAGTTCCTTATTTACCGTGGTAATCTGACTCGCTGCTTTCTTTTTCATATCATAAGCAAATAGCTCGGTTGGTAAATTTGCCGCCTGTTTCTGTTAGGTTGGTTATTTGCCCTGTTTTTCTATCGTACAGCATTAAGCTTAGCTTATCAGCTTCAAAACCTGGTCGCGCCATTGCCAGGTAAGCAATAAATAATCCATCCGGGGAATATCTTGGTGAATTATCATTTGCTTTGCTCACCGTAATTCTTTTCAGTTCTCCACCGGTTGCCGGTACAATAAACAAATCATTATTTGTGCTGATTGGAACCATGGGATCGGTATTTATGACAACACACATTTCTTTACCATCGGGTGCATAAACAAAATCCTGGTCTCCGCCGAGCGCAATAGGAGGCGCATCATGCTTGCCAGGTGTAAGATCCTTTGCTTCTCCGCCTTCCGCAGGAATAACAAAAACATGACTTCTCTTCTCATCTCGCCATGCATTCCAATGCCTGATAAAAATACTATCGAATAGCTGCGCTTTCACCTTGCTGTTTTCTTTATCATCTTCACGTTTTTTATTGCATGCATTATCACTGCAATCAGGATAAACATCTGCTGAAAAGGCAAAACTCTTTCCATCCGGCGACCATATAAAACTTGAAACACCCGTTGCGACATCAGTAATGCGACGTGCTTCACCACCGGTAGGATCTATCACCCAAATTTGTGGTATTCCTTCCCTGCTGGAAATAAAAGCTATCGTTTTGCCATCCGGTGACCAGCGCGGCGTATTATCACCTTTGGGCGAATTAGTCAGTTTATGCTGATTCTTTCCATCCACCGATATGAGCCAAATATCACTGTTTCCCTTATTCTCTTCCT
>MFGW01000052.1:13260-13688 GCA_001780385.1 Candidatus Fischerbacteria bacterium RBG_13_37_8
AAAACAAATGCTATGGTCTTGCCGTTCGGTGATAATTGAAAATCACTCATTCGCTTAATCTTAATAAAATCATCAAATGTAATTGCATGTTTATCTAAAGGAAGTACCGGTACTAAGAGAATTAATAATAATACCGTTGCTAAAATATATTGTTTCATCATTTTCTCCTTACTCGAATGTTATTCTTTGCGCGCTTTGCGAAGCAATGCGTAATAATCCGTAACGGTTATTAGAAGCATAGTCCGTTAGGGATTGCTTCGTTTGCCTTCGGCAAAGCTCGCAAAGACGGTATGTCAGGGATTGCTTCGTTCATAAGGGCGAACACAAGGTTCGCCCCTACAATAAACTCGCAAGGAATATATTAGTACCTATTACCTTTTGAGTCAACTACACTTGAACCCTTGAATCCTTATCTATGATATAATTAC
>MFGW01000052.1:13699-21446 GCA_001780385.1 Candidatus Fischerbacteria bacterium RBG_13_37_8
GATACAAAACACACTTCGCACAATCTGGAATAAACATTTTATTATTGCCCTGATAGGTTATTTTTTCCTTTTTATGAGCGTCTCGCTTTTTTTTGTTTTTCCCCTGTTTTTCGAACAATATAATGCATCAAAAAGCCGCATTGGACTCATCATGGGTATCAATAGTCTTATTATTATTTTTGTGCGGCCAATTTTTGGAAGATTAATTGATATCAAGGGCAGAAAAAATATCTCATTGCTCGGCATTTTCATAATGGTGCTCGCCTATCCATTTTTTCATTTTATTCATGATGCCGGTTGGTTACCAATTTTACTTAGGGGACTGGTTGGTGTAGGCTGGGGAATAGGCATGACTGCTATTATGACTATGTGCTCCGATTTAGCTCCAACAGAAAAATTAGCGCACTCAATTGGCATTATTGGTATTTCAGGTCTTCTTTCACAAGCAATAGGTCCTGCCCTCGCGGAAGAAATAATCAACAGATTTGGATTTGCAGGCCTTTTTAATGCAGCTATTATTTTTGCTGTTTTTTCATTTTTTTGTATTTACTATATTCCTGAAGCAAAACTTCCCCATATGTCCCAAAGTTCAAAAAAGGGCAGTTTTATGCGCCAGACTTCTATTCCAGTTTTTATTATAATTTGCGCACTTCCATTAATTCACGGAGCCGAACGGGGTTCAATCATTTACTTCATTACGTTGTTTGCAAAATCTATTAATCTTGGAAGAGTGGCACCCTTTTTTATTGCATTTTCAATCGCTGCAATAATAACACGACTTGGAATCGGTGATTTATCTGATCGTTATGGAAGAAAAAAAGTGATATTGCCGGGTGCAATAATCATTTGCTTAAATCTTTTTATAATATCACACTTAAACAACTCCTTGATGCTGTATGTTACGGGATTTTTGGGTGGTTTTGGCCAGGGATTACTCTTTCCTGCATTGAGTTCTTATATCATTGATATTTTTGGTACTGAGAATAAAGGATTCGCCATTAGTCTCTACCTTACTCTTCTTGATACCGGCATTGGTCTGGGCACACCTCTCTTTGGGAAAATTGCCGATATGTACAATTACCGCATAATGTACGTTATCTCCAGCTTAATGCTTCTTGCGATGACAACTATATTTATGCTCAAAGCACCGGAGTCAGGGAATAGGGATTAGGGAATGCAAAGCCACCCCCAACCTTGGACCTTGAACATTCCTTTAGGATTTGGTTGACTTAAGGGTGAAATGATAGTACACTGTGGCATTCAGCTATATAGCAAGTGAAGATGTGCAAAGCAACTTATTTTTTTTCAAGGGGTTTTATGATGAAACACATTATTTATTTTATAGGTATTATGCTGGTATTAGGTTATGTTGTAACGGCAATATCTCAAGAGCAAACGCCAAAAGAAGAAAAGAATTTTTTTGAAAACAGTTTGCATTACACTAATCGAGGATTGGATTACTGGTATGGCAAGCAACAAGGTGGTCTTGAACGGCTTACTAATATACCCACTACTCAATTGAATTGCAAAAAATGTCATGTTGCTTCCTGTGATGCATGTCATGTGAAGAAAGTAGGTGAAAAATCTGAATATTCCATAGAACCTGCAGCCACACAAAAAGAATGTATTAAGTGCCATGGCAAGGGTGATATGGAAAAAACTATACAGGAAGGCAATGCCGTGGATATTCATTTTGAAAGGGGCATGAAATGCATGGATTGCCATACCGTCAGAGAGATTCATGGAGATGGCACTCTCTATAATTCAATGCAGCAAAGCGGTTCCATGGATGCAAAATGCGAGAATTGTCATACCAGGCTTACTGAAATTGAAAGTCATACGGTACATGGTGGTAAAATAGATTGCGTCGCCTGTCATACAAAAGAAGCCAATGCTTGTTATAACTGTCATTTTGATACACGGGTAAAAGAAAATAAAAGTGCATCTCTCCCGTTGAAAAATATCTTTTTTCTCATTAATCACAAAGGCAAAATTACCCTCGCTAATATTCATACATTCGTTTATCAGAATAAGACAATGATAGTCTTTGCGCCTATTTTCCCACATACTACCACCCGAGAAGGAAAAAAATGTGAAGATTGTCATAATGCAACCTTATTCAAAGATATAAAAAGAAATAAATTTCGCGCTATTACTTTTGAGAATGGAGAATTGCTAAGTTATGCAGGAGTAGTGCCTGTACTTGATGGCATGAAATGGAATTTTGTTTATTTAAACTATGAAAATGAACAATGGATTCCTATAGAAAATCCTCCTGAACCTTTGATCAATTATGCAGGATACAGCAGTCCACTCACTGCCGATCAATTTATCAAAATGGAAAAAGCTGTTCCCCCTAAAAAGAAATAATCAATAGACAGGGATCAGGGATCAGGGGACAGGGGGCAGCAGACAAGGATCATTGTGAGTCTACCGGAGGCAAACGTAACAATCCCTAACATACCGTCTTTGCGAGCTATGCCGAAGGCAAACGAAGTAATCCCTAACGGAAAAGAAGCATAGTCCGTTACGGATTATTACGCTTTGCTTCGCAAGGCTCATAATGACAGCTCATTTAGTAGCTTAATTGCATCCTCTGGGGTGTCTGCATAGCGAAGAATAACAAGATCCCTTTCCGGAATAATAAAATGCTTTGCGAGAAATTTAATATCTTCCTTCCATTCCGGTCCTACTAATATGAGTGGCTTAAAATGTGGATAGCTTATCTGTGCCATGCACCAGCAGAAAAATAATTCCGAAAGTGTTCCAATTCCTCCCTTAAAAATAAGATACGCATCAGCTTTTTTAACTAGCGTTATTATTCGTTCTTCATACGAATGAGTCCAGATCAGTTCATCAATATAATCATTCGTTTTATCACGCTTAAATGCTGTCAACGGCACTCCCATTACATACCCATTGCCTTCATGTGCACCCTTGCTCGCAGCTTCCATTACACCTGTATATGCTCCATTTATTACTGCATATCCACTCTCCGCAAGCAATCTCCCGCACCGTCGAGCTAGCTCATACACTTCCTCTCCTTCCACAACAGCAGCACTCCCAAAAACAGCTATTATCTTCTTATTCTTCCCTGTCATAATCTGCTCCTTTTTAATTTCAATCGACATTTCTTCTTCTGTAATTATATTCACATTTAGACAACTCACCGATTATAACAAACCTATCCATTTAAATCTATTCTTGCTATGCCTCTCCCCATTTCCTAAGCCTGACAGTTCGGAACTCAAAACTACGATCTTGTCATTGTGAGTTTGCCTCCGGCAAACTCACAATGACAAAAGGGCGGGATTGTAATGCAAAGGCAGACTATCGTATTTGTTACTTCTGCTCACTGTCCCCTGTCCCCTGTCCCCTGCCCCCTGTCCTATGTTCCCTGTCCACTATCCACTGTTCACTGCCTGCGGTTACCTTATAATACAACGCATAAGGGTAATCCTTATGCTGTTTCGTGGGATACGGAACTATTATCTTGTCATTTACATAACCGGATTGCCGGTAATAAAATCGGTTGCCTGTGTTTGTCTCTATAACACCTTCTAATTTATAAAAAGGATTTCCTGGTACATCGATATGCAATTGCTCACCCTCGACATATTCATATATTTTCAACGCACCGGCAGGTATCTCCTGTCCTGCTGAGATAGATGGCAGCGATTCATGAATAAGCCGAAAATGTTTCAATGCCTTGACTGCAAACATATTTTCATCAGGTGTTGGATTGGCGCTTCCGTACAGGTCACCAAGCCGTAATCCTACCGTATTGAAAAACCGTTCCTGCGGTATGGTTGCTATTCGTTTTTCACCATTCTGCTCGATAATGCTATATTGATGAAATACAGTTGAATCAATACCAATCATTATCGCATACTGCTCAAATATGGATGAAAAAGTAACTACTACATACCGGCACCGGTATCGCTTTAGAATTTCAATTGCTATTTTTTCATCTTCTGCAAGGAAAAACCGCACCATATCAAATAGACCTTCTTTTTGATCGAGATATGGGCCAAAATTATCTGTCACGACAGGCATTTGACTGTATAATTGCAGATGATGTCCGATATCCCATGGCGCCATAGCACCAAACGGTTGTATGTGCCCTGTATTGATCTCTGTATTTTTTAATCCAGCTTCCGTTTTTAACCATTTGAATGCCGGGTAATAACCATAGAAAGGTGTGTATTTTTCTATGAAAGTTTTTTTTAAAGGAAGGAGTGCTCCTGTAAGTGCAATCACAAATATTACAAGAAGTACAATCGAAAATCCGGATGTCAGTTTCTGGTAGAGCCATCCAATAAAAAGGGCAAGAACCATTCCGAACGGTATCGAGAATTCGACTGCAAATTTCTGCTGCGAAAATGCAAGAAAACCAAATAATACAGAACAGACTATCAGAATTACATACAATTCCAATGGAATTTTAATGCGTTTGAACAGCAAAAGAATAAAGGCAACCGGAAAGACAAAGAATAAATAGCTAAGCTTATTAACAGCCTTGCTGAAAGTAAATATCTTAAGTGAACCCCGCGCCTGGTAAAGAAGCGGTTTGCTTTCTGCAATAGTGCTTACCCATGCATTCTCTGCGCGTGTAAACTGCATACCTTGAAGCAAAGGTTGAAGACAGGCATAAAGCGCCGATACAAGTAAGATAAGCAATAGCGTTATTTTAAGTGCTGAAATTACTTTATGAGTACTGCTCTTTATTCCTGCAATGGCAGAAATCAGGTAGAAAAACAATGCAATGCTGAATAAAAATAACACGGTAAACAGCGAAACATATTCAAATCTGAGCATTTCCTTCCCAAGCTTATAATGAATCATTGCCAGGGGAATTATTGCTACAGCAGAAATTGCGTATAGAAGTGCCATGTAGCGCAACAACCATATTTTTTTTCTGAGAAGCACATAGAGAAAAAAGATACCTGCAAGTGTGGCAGCGAATAGGTAAGATCCGGACCATACCCAGAACAGCATAGCAGTCAGTAGTGAGATGGCAATGGTAAGCTTGAGAATATTTTCCTGCTCTGCTTTTCGCATGAATAGATAACCAAGGTAAAGGAGCAATGAAAATAATACAATGAGCAAACTGTTATGGTCAATAATTTCGATGCTCGTATATTTAATTTGCGGGTCTGTGATCCCAACGAGAAAAGCGCCTAATATGGCAATATTTATTTGTCCTGTTGCACGATAAAGCAACAAACCTGTCAATAGTAAAGCAGCAAGTCCATATAAAAGAGTAAGCAAAACGGAAGTTCGCATTACCATTGTTGCAGAAGGTTTGCCGAAACCCAGCAGGAATGATGGTATGGCAGATAACCAATCATACAACGGCGACCACATTGGAATAGCGCCATGTGGATGAGCTAAGAGCGGATCATAGAATGGCATTTGCAAATTATGCGTTGCGCAATAAATAATTCGCCTGGCATGATAGCACGTATCCGGATCTTTAAAAAAAATCTCACCGGCTAATTTATCTTTATAAGGATAAATTCGTGGATAAAGAAGCACAATGAGTACTGCAACAAAAAATATGTAAGTCAGCCATTGCGGGGCTGCCTTTACTGTTTTTTTGCTGACTGTTTTCTTTTTTTTCATCATTATCAATGTAGGGGCAGACCCATGTGTCTGCCCTTTTGAGGTAATCCCTAACGCATTGTCATTATGAGTCCCGCGTCAGCGGGACGTAATAATCCGTAACGGACTATGCTTCTATTCCGTCAGGGATTGTTACGTTTGCCTCCGGCAAACTCACAATGACAAACGTTCGGGATTGCCACGCTTTGCTTCGCAAAGCTCGCAAAGAATACATGGGCGGACGCATGAGTCCGCCCCTACAGCGTAAGGACACTACTCTTCTTCATAAAGTAAATCAATATCCCAACGCTGAAAATAATCCGGATCAATTTCCGCAAGGAAACGCGAAGGATGCTGAAGCATGAGTCTTTTTGAATAATCCCATGAAACACTTGGATATAATAAATATAATTCATCCTTGCATCGAGTCACGGCAACATAGAACAATCTTCGTTCTTCTTCCTCACCATCCAGGTCACGCAATGCACGTGCGGAAGGAAACTTCCCTTCCGTCAACCAGACAAGGAATACTACTTTCCATTCCAGTCCCTTCGCCTGATGTACGGTACTCAGCTTCAACCGGTCATTTTCTTCAGAACCAAACAGGACATCCTCGGATTCTACATTGCCCAGCAATGATAATTCACTGAGAAACCTGGTCGTGTCTTCATACTGTGATGCAAAATTACGCAATTGTTCTAAATCTTCCAAACGTGCGGCATAATCCGGAAAGGTGTACTTAGCGTATTCCTTGTACTGTGTATTGAGCACCAGTTCTATCATGAGTGCCGGATTTTTTTTCACTTTATTTTCACTCAATTGCTCTAACAATTTTTTTAGTATATCCCAATCATATTCAGCTTTACGTGGTATCAGTTCTTTAAACTGGTCAAGATGTGCCATTGCATTAGACATTGCTTTTACGCTTTGCCATATTTTTTCTGCAATCTGATTTCCGATCCCGGATTGTAATTTCAGCAGGCGTTTCCATGACAGTTCATCGTAGGTATTTTCAATTATCTTGATATATGAGACAACATCTTTAATATGCCTGTGTTCAAAGAAACGCAGACCACTGCTTATAATAAAAGGAATACGTCGCCGTGTGAGCTCCATTTGTAATTCCAGTGAATGGTAATGTGCGCGGTAAAGTATTGCCATATCACGCAATGATATTCCCTCCTCGTAAAGCTCCAGCACTCTCTGTGAAATAAATTCTGCCTGTTGTGCAGGATCACGTAAAACCACCAGCGCCGGTTTATTCCCCGTGGAACGAACTGCTGATAATTCCTTGTGGAATTGTTTCGCATTATGTATGATGATTTGATTAGCAAGATCAAGAATTTCAGGACGGCTCCGGTAATTTATCTCTAATTTATAAATAACACAATCAGGATAGCGTTCAGGAAAACGAATAATATTTTCAAAATTAGCACCTCTGAAAGAATAAATACTTTGTGAATCATCGCCGACAACCATAGGATTGCGGTTTTCTCCGGAAAGCAGGTCGATAATCTCCGCTTGCAATAAATTAGTATCCTGGTATTCATCTACCAGAATATGCGTAAACATAGATGCATAGAGTGTGCAAATCTTTTTACGTTCTTCCAATAATTGTTTCCAGAGCAATAATAAATCATCATAATCAACTGAATTAGTTGCTCGTTTTTTTGCTTCATAATGGGCAAATATTTTCTCAATTTCACCGATGAGATGAAAAAATTGCGGGAAACGAAGCTCAAGAATTGTTTCTGTATTTTTTGCTGTATTATGTGTCAGACTCAAAATTTCACTAAGTATTTCCGGTGACGGAAACATTTTTTTATCAACTTTCATATTAAGTTCATGCAGACAGGTACTCATTAGATCTTTTCTATCTTCCCTGTCCAGGATGGAAAAACTGGCGTTATAATTAAGCAAGTCAGCATGCAGACGCAGTATCATATTACCGATATGATGAAACGTGCCGCCCCACATCCGACGCACATCTAAACCAGTCAACAGGGCAACGCGATGCATCATTTCTCTTGCTGCTTTATTCGTGAAGGTAACCAGCAGAATATTTTGCGGTCTTGTTTTATGTTCCAGCAGCCATGCAACACGATAGGTCACTACACGTGTTTTACCGCTTCCTGCACCTGCT
>MFGW01000052.1:21482-21668 GCA_001780385.1 Candidatus Fischerbacteria bacterium RBG_13_37_8
TTAAACTGCTGTTCATTCAATTCCTTCTCATAATCAATGACAGATGCAATGCCAGCCGGTGCTGCTCGTAATGAATATTTTTTCTTTTCAGCCATAGCGCATTATAACACGGGGAACAGGAATTAGGGAACAGGGAGCAGGGAACAGGGGACAGTAGTCAGGGAACAGTAGTCAGGGGACAGTAGT
>MFGW01000052.1:21766-22026 GCA_001780385.1 Candidatus Fischerbacteria bacterium RBG_13_37_8
CAGGGGACAGTAAATAGGGAGATTGCAATGCAGTATTTATTATTTCAACCGTTATTTTCTGCCCCCTACCCCGAACAAGTTGGAACCCAATACAAAGAAAACATATTCTTTGCAAGCATTCCTCCGGAATGCTTACAAACTCAACAAACCCGATAAACTCAATAAACTCGCCGGTATCTTGGCAAAAGAAATAATTTTCTTGCCAAAAAAGCAAGAATTTACCGATGAAGGGACTATTCCCTGTCCCCTGACTACTGTCC
>MFGW01000052.1:22038-23416 GCA_001780385.1 Candidatus Fischerbacteria bacterium RBG_13_37_8
TCCCTGACTACTGTCCCCTGTCCCCTGTCCCCTGTTTATTCCATTGAAATTCCTTGCGCTTTCCCGTATACTATCATTCAGGAAAAAATTAATTGCGATGAGCAATAGCATGAAAACTATTCTTTCGACTATATTAAGTATTATTGCCGTGCTAATTTTCTATTTGTTGCTTCTTCTGGGTTTTTATAAATTCATTATATATTTAAAACCTTCGGGGAACAATGACATAGTAGTGGTTTTACTTTTTGGCATATTCAGTTTAGTAGCAGGTTTATTGATATTATTATACCTGTTTGCCAAGAAGAATCTCCTGGTATGCGGCAGAAGATTATACTGTTTTTATTTTGCATTATTAGCAGGAATAGGCATAACTTCAAGTATTACTATTTACATGCGCACGATGATCACATGGGATAATGCAATGAAAAGTCTTATTATTCCCTACGGTATTATCGCTTTTATTACAATACTGGTTTTAGCAATACACAGATTTTACGTTGCCATGCTTATATCGCTGGTAATTTTTGGTTTTGACTTACTTCTCATTAAAGGATTAGAGCTGCGTCAGTTAAACCAGGTATTTACTTTAAAATCCGAATGGGTAAATGAAGGCTGGACCATGAATATGAAAGAAGTAGTCAAAAAACCTGGCAATATTAAGAATTGCAAGCCATGGATTGAATATATGAAATATGTTGAGCTTGAGGAATGGGAATTATTTTATGAAGGAATTGATGATTTTATTGACCTGGTAAAAGATAATGTATCCACTGGAGTGAAAGAAGAACAAAATCCTCTCAATTTTAATCTTGAGGATGACATGAACTGGCCTCAATTTATTAAATCCAATGAAACTATTTATAATGGAATAAAATCATGTCCTTTTATCTCAGAATTTAATTATGATGCTGAACAAATCAATGATCCACGCGATAAAGATGCTTTAATAATTTACAAATGGGCGAAAGGCTTAATGGCAGATGCGCTTTTCAAAGCTAAGAACAATAAAATAGAAACATCAAAAGAATATTGTCTTGCACTCCATATGATATCAGATAAACTTCTTGCAAATGGTCAATTCAAGCAGCATTTTTTATATGGCCTGGAAATTGATAATTATTCTGTTGTTTGTTTAGCTGCAATTTCATCAATTTCAGGATCTTATCTTAATATTGCAGGATTGGATTTTCTCGACACATATTCAATTTCAAGTAAATCATTTCGTGCCCCATTGCTCACCATTCTTGAGATTGAGCATATATCTTTATACAAATCATGTATTAATTTATATTCAGCCGGTCATGAAAATTACATGGATAGATTTTTCGTGCCTGCTGTTGACAAAGAAAAGTTTGCCTCTTGCATTGATAATTTAAAT